>DPMC01000172.1:0-1911 GCA_003541675.1 Acidimicrobiaceae bacterium
AGTCCACCAACGACACCGTGCTGCTGCTGGCGTCCGGTGGCGCGGGACCGGTCGACACCGAGACGTTGGGGCTGGCCCTGTCCGATGCCTGCCGGGATCTGGCCATCCAGATGGCCGACGATGCCGAAGGGTCGACCAAGACGGTGTTCCTGACGGTGACCGGAGCGGCCAACGATGCCGAGGCGGCCAAAGGGGCCCGGGACACCGCCAACTGCCAGTTGGTGAAGTGCTCCTGGTACGGCGAGGATCCCTACTGGGGACGTATCGCTGCGGAGATGGGTGCAGCGGGCATCTCCTTCGATCCGGCCACTATCTCGATCTCCTACGGCGGACAGGTGGTGTACGCCGACGAGGCCGTGCAGCCCGTCGATGCCGATGCCCTGACCGCCCACATGGCCGGTCGTCGGATCGACCTCGACGTTGACCTCGGCCAGGGGGACGGCTCCGCGTGGATCGTCACCACCGACCTTTCCCACGCCTACATCGACGAGAACATGCGGACCTCATGAGCACCGAACCCATTCCCGGTAATCCGTCTGTCGACAGTTCGACCAGCGACTTCTCGCCGGAACGTCGCGCCGCGGTGCTCGTCGAGACGCTGCCCTACATCCAACGGTTCGCCGGCTCGATCATCGTGGTCAAGTTCGGCGGAAACGCCATGGTCGACGAGAACCTGGCGGCCCGGTTCGCCGAGGACGTCGTCCTCATGCACTCGGTGGGGATCCGGCCCGTGGTCGTCCACGGCGGTGGCCCCCAGATCGGGGCCCTCATGGATCGGTTGGGAATCAAGTCCGAGTTCCGGGAGGGTCTGCGGGTCACCGATGCCGAGACCCTCGACGTGGCCCGGATGGTGCTGGTCGGCAAGGTCAATCGGGACATCGTGTCCAGCATCAACCGGCACGGTTCGATGGCCGTGGGCCTGTCGGGCGAGGACGCCGGGCTCATTCGGGCATCGGCCCGTAACCCGGAACTGGGTTTTGTCGGCGATGTTGAGTCGGTCAACCCGGCCATCATCGAACGGCTACTGGCCGAGGACCTGATCCCGGTGGTTTCGACCATCGGCGCCGACTTGACCGGGCAGGCCTACAACATCAATGCCGACACGGTGGCCGCTGCCCTGGCTGGTGCGCTGGGCGCAGAACGGATCCTCTACCTGACCGACGTGGAAGGCCTGCTAGCCGATGTGGACGACCCATCGTCGAGGATTTCTCGAGTCGACCTCACCGGTCTGGCTGCCTTGACCGCGGACGGCACGATCAGCGGGGGAATGATCCCCAAGGTGCAGGCGTGCGTGGACGCCGTGGAAGCCGGTGTGGGCTCGGCCCACATGGTTGACGGTCGGATCCCCCATGTGGTGCTGCTTGAACTCTTCACCGACCTGGGAATCGGCACCATGGTCCTGCCGGATGGCGGGGTGGCGGCCGACGGTCATGGCGTGGGCGTCCCTGATGACGGGGTGGACGGATCATGACCGCCACTCCCACTGAGCGGTGGTCTGACGTGCTCATGGGCAACTACGGCGTCCCACCGGTCACCTTCGTACGGGGTTCGGGCACCGAATTGTTCGACGATGCCGGCAACCGGTACCTCGACTTCCTGTGTGGGCTGGCGGTGACCGGTCTAGGCCATGCCCATCCCCGGGTGGCCGCCGCTCTGGCTGATCAGGCCTCGACGCTGCTGCACGTGTCCAACCTCTTCATCACCGAACCCCAGTTGGAGGTAGCCGAGCGGCTCGACCGGTTGATCCGGTCAGGTACTGGTTCAGAAGTTGATCCAGCCGGTGGGTCCGGTCGGATCCTGTTCCAGAACTCGGGTGCCGAGGCCAACGAGGCCGCCCTGAAGCTGGCCCGGAAGTTCCACGGTCGGGGACGTCACGGTGTGGTAGCTGCCTTCCGGTCGTTCCACGGCCGG
>DPMC01000172.1:2219-2728 GCA_003541675.1 Acidimicrobiaceae bacterium
GCCTTCCGGTCGTTCCACGGCCGGACGATGGCCACCTTGGCGGCCACCGGCCAGCCCGAGAAGCATGAGCCCTTCCAGCCGATCCCCGAGGGGTTCCGACACGCCGCGTGGAACGACCTGGCGGCCGTCGAGGCCGCCCTGGCGCCTGAGGTGGGGGCCATCCTGCTTGAGCCGCTGCAGGGCGAAGGCGGGGTCAATCCGGCCGATATGACTTTCCTGCAGGGCGTCCGGCGGCTGTGTGACGAGCGGGGGATGCTGCTGATCATTGACGAGGTCCAGACAGGCCTCGGTCGTACGGGCGAATGGTTCGGCTTCCAACATGCGGGCATCGCCCCCGACGTGGTGACCATGGCCAAGGGACTGGGCAACGGGGTGCCGATCGGCGCCGTGTGGGCCACCGCCGACGTGGCGGCCGCCTTCGGACCGGGTGACCACGGGTCGACCTTCGCCGGCCAGCCCCTGGCTGCCGCCGGTGCACGCGAGGTCCTCCGGATCATGGAGGAAATGGA
>DPMC01000172.1:3061-3198 GCA_003541675.1 Acidimicrobiaceae bacterium
GCCCCCCGGAAGGCCCGCGAGCGGGGTGCGGAACTCACTGTCCTTCTCGAGGCGATCCCCGGAGTGTCATCGGTCCGGGGCCTCGGCCTGCTGCTGGGTGTCGAACTGGATGCGGCGGCCCTCGCGGGACGAACGGC
>DPMC01000222.1:0-9825 GCA_003541675.1 Acidimicrobiaceae bacterium
GCGGCGGCCGCGGCGACCACGGTGGCCCCATCGCGGAGTTTCATCCCGGCGACGCCGCTCGCACCCCGCCCCTGGACGCTGATGCCGTCGACTGCGGTTCGTAGTACCTGGCCGTCGGAAGCCACGAAGACCACGTCGATACCGTCGGGAGCGGTGAACGCGGCGGCCACTCGATCGCCGGCCTTGAGCTTCATGATCGTCTTCCCGCCTCGGGTTTCACGAACCTCGGCCATGGTGAGGCGCTTGGCTGCGCCTTGGGCGGAGACCACCACGAGGTGTTCGTCACCGTCGGCCACCACGGTGTGGATGATCTCGCCTCGGTTTGTACCGAAGGCCTGGGCGGCGCCGGCTCCCCGGGCCCGGCCCTCGCCGTCGGCCAGTTCGGCGGGCAGGACCTGCAGGGCCCGACCCTCGGACGTGACCGCGGTAACCGTGGACGTGGTTCGGGTCAGCAGCTGGGCGACCAGCACGTCGTGGCGGCCCGGCGTGGCCCGCTTGGCCCCCTCCGCCGGCAGCCGCCCGATTTGTCCGGAGGTGGAGAGCGTGACCACGCAGGGCTCGTCGACCACATCATCGGCCACCTCGATGGAATCGAACACCGGGAGGTCATCAGGGTTCACGATCTCGGTACTGCGATCCCGACCGAACTGCTTGACGGCCTCACCCAACTCGTTAAGCACCAGCGTGCGTTGGCGAGCTTCGGACTCGAGG
This sequence comes from Acidimicrobiaceae bacterium, assembly GCA_003541675.1. Taxonomy (GTDB): domain Bacteria; phylum Actinomycetota; class Acidimicrobiia; order Acidimicrobiales; family MedAcidi-G1; genus UBA9410. Next base: position 712 of record DPMC01000222.1, read on the forward strand.
AGCTTGGTGTGCCCGGCAATGGCCGCCTCGAGCTCCGCCCGTTCGTCCTCCAGGCGACGGACCTCTAGGGCGGTGAGCCGTTTGAGCGGCATGTCCAGGATGTGGTCGGTCTGGACGCGGCTGAGCGAGAACCGTTCCATGAGGGCGTCGCGGGCTGTCGCCGTGTCCTCCGAACCACGGATGATGGTGACCACCTCGTCGATGGCTTGGAGGGCCACCAGCAGGCCGGCCACGATGTGAAGCCGCTCCTCGGCACGATCCCGACGGTAGGCCGTCCGGCGGACGACGACCTCGAGCCGGTGGTCGATGTAGTGGCGGCACAGGTCGTACAGGCCGACGGTGCGGGGTTCGCCATCGACCAGCACCACGTTGTTGATGCCGAAGGACTCTTCCATGGGAGTCAGGCGGTACAGCTCGCCAAGCACCGCTTGGGGGTTGTGCCCCGGCTTGACCGTGACCTGGAGTCGGAGCCCGGTGTGACGGTCCGAGAGGTTCTTGAAATCGGCGATCCCCGCCACCTTCCCGGCTTCGTTTAACTCCTTGAGCTTGCTGATTACCCGCTCGGGGCCCACCAAGTAGGGCAACTCGGTGACCACGATGGCCTGGCGGCCCTTCCCGGCTTCCTCGACGTGGGCCCGGGCGCGGATCCGGATCGAACCCCGGCCGGAGGCGTAGGCGTCGCGGATGCCGTCGTCGACCACGATGCCCCCACTGGGGAAGTCCGGACCGGGGAGGACGGCCAGCAACTCGTCGACCGTCGGCTTGGGTCGTCGCTGCTTCATGACGAGAGTGACCGCGGCATGGATCTCGGCCAGGTTGTGGGTGGGCATGTTGGTGGCCATTCCCACGGCGATCCCGGTGGTGCCGTTCAACAACAGGTTGGGGAGCAGCGCGGGGAGGTGGGTGGGTTCGGTGGACTCGCCGTCGTAGGTCGGTCGGAAGCCCACCGTGTCCTCATCGAGCTCGCGGACCATGGCCATGGCGGCTTCGCTGAGCCGGCACTCGGTGTAGCGGGGTGCGGCCGGCGGGTCGTCCAGCGAACCGAAGTTGCCCTGGGGGTCGATCAGAGTCATGCCCCGGGAGAATGACTGGCCCATGCGAACCAGGGCGTCGTAGATCGCCGAGTCGCCGTGCGGGTGGTATCGACCCATGGTGTCGCCGACCACCCGGGCACTTTTGCGGTGCGGGGTATCGGGCCGGATGCCCATGCGGAGCATGGAGTAGAGGATTCGGCGTTGCACCGGCTTGAGCCCGTCACGAATGTCGGGGATGGCCCGCGACGTGATAACCGACAAGGAGTAGGCGAGGAAGGACTCCTTCATCTCCTGCGCGACGGAGACATCGACGATCTCGCGGGCGTAGTCCATCTCGTCGGGTATGAGCTTCTGCTGCTTGCCCATGGGTGCGGTCGGTGATCCTGGTCTGTTTGGTCGACGGGCAGTCTGTCGTAGGGGTGTGACAGCGATTGGTGGCCCGCTGGCGACCGTACAGGCGCGGGCCCGGTGGGCCGCGGCAGAAGGAGGCTGAGGTCAGTTCAGCCGCGGACGCGGCAGCGGGTGACGCCGGTGACAAGCTCGTCGAGGGCATCCAAGAGTGCAGACCCGCCGACCGAGCGGAGCCGGGCGGCTTCACCGGCCGTCCACGGGTGGTCGATGTGATCCGGTGTGAGGCCGGCCTGACACCAGGTTTCACCAACCATCCGGAGGGCATGGTCCACCCCGGGGTCACCGCAGGCCACGAGCAGAGCACCGGCTTCGTCGGCGTTGAGGCCGGGTGGTGAATCGACCCGGGCGGAGAACGTTCCCAGACGAAAACGGAGGGCTTCCGTGGCGATGCGGGCGTGGTTCATCACCTCTGAAAATACCCGTTCCGGGCGGGCTGTTCGGGGATGTCTCCGGTCGAGGAGCGGCGCAGGGTCAGTGAGGGGGCGGCAGACAGCAGTCGGTTCGGCAGGTCCGGACCGACGCCGGGTCGTGTCCCAGAAACAGGTCGACGACCATGTCTATGAAGCGCGGGTCGTCATCAATCGCGCCGGCCCGCTGGAAGGCCACGCCGGCCCGTTCAGCTCGGGCGGCGGCCTCCACGTCGAGGTCCCAGACGATCTCGAAGTTCTCTACTGGGAAACCGATGGGCGAGACCACCACGGCATCCACACCGGCCACTGCCAGGGCATCGATCCGGTCGCCCACGTCGGGTTCCAGCCATGAGGTCTGGGGTGAACCGCTTCGGGACTGCCAAACCAGTTCGCGGTTGTAGCGACCGGCTGGATCCACCCGCTGGGCAACCAGCCGGGCTACCTCGTGAAGTTGGGCTACGTAGTCGCAGTTGGCGGCCATGGTGCTCGGGATGCTGTGGGCTGAAAAGAGGAGGTGCGCCCGGTCGCGACGGTCGGCAGGCAGTCGGTCGAGCGCCTCGGCGAGTCGATCCGCTGCCGGTTCGATCAGACCCGGGTGATCGTGGTGGCTACCAATACGGTCGACAACCGGGGCGTCGGCCCCCACGGCGGTCTGGGCCGTCTCGATGTTCTCGATGTACTGGCGGCAAGTGCTGTAGGAGGCGTAGGGCGACGCCACCCAGGCCACCGCCCGGCGCACGCCGGCGTCGCGCATCTCGGCGATGGTGTCGACCAGCAGGGGAGCGGCGTTGCGGTTCCCCCAGAAGACCGGCGTGTTGACACCACGGTCGACCAGTCGCTCCGCCACCCTCGCCTGCAGGGTTCGCAACCTTGCGTTTAGCGGCGAACGGCCACCGACGGAGCGGTAGCGGTCGGCAACCTGGGCCAGTCGTTCCGGGGGAATGGGTCGTCCAGCCGTGACCCGGGCCAGGAATGGATCCACGTCGTCGATCGACTCCGGTCCCCCGAAGGCCACGAGCAGCAGTGCGTCGTACTCTCCGGAATCGTCGATCATCGGGTAACCCCTGGGTTCGGGTTCGAGGCCTCAGCCCTCGACCACGAAGTGCGACAGGTCCTCGGCCAACCCGGAGCGGACAGCATCGGCAATCACGCCGCGGGTGGTAATGCGGGTGCGCTTCATCGCGCCGCGGCCGACTCCGCCGGCGACCCGGGCGTGGGCCACCGCAGTGTCGAGGAGATCCTCGGCATTGACCACCTCATCCAGGTAGCCCACGTCGATTGCCGTCTCGGGGTCGTACATCTGACCCAGAGTCGCCCTTGCCACATGGCGCTTGGACAGGCGATCCCGCATCAACTCGGTGGCGAAGAAGGGGAGCGGCATACCGATGGTCAATTCGGGCATGCCGATCTTGAACTCGCCGGCCGTACCGACCCGGAGGTCCGACGACATCAGGATGATGGCACCCGCCGCGATGGCATGTCCGGTGCAGGCCACGACGACCGGTCGGGGGAACTGGTAGATCCGGAGGAACACATCGACGCCGGCGGCCAGCATCTCCTTAGGTCCGTTGCCACCGGCCTTCATGACCGATAGATCGAAGCCGGCCGAGAACCGGCCAGGTCGACCGACGATGACCACCGCGTCGGCACCGGAGGCATCCACCTCGTCCAGCGCAGCCAGAAGCGCGCCTAGAAGGTCGTGGCCCAGTGCGTTGGCCTTGCCGTCGTCCATGGTGATGACCGCTACGCCTGCGTCGGTCGGGCCGTCCGTGTACTGGATGGTCACTGGAGTCGGGGTCGTCTCGTCGCTCATGGCGGCGAACCTACTGGTGGAGGCTGATGGTCGTCCCAACCGGCCAGCCAGATGACGGCCCGCCAGAGAAAAGCCACCGGTACCATTGCCCCATGGGCGACATTCTCACCACGGAACGGGTCATGGAGGTCAGCGACGGTGCGCTGAACAAGGTGCTGGAGGTCCGCGACTCGCAGGACGACGGCGAAGACCCCACCACGCTGTCCCTCCTGATCGACGTGACCGGCGTGTCAGGCGTGGACTACGTCTATGACCTGGCCTTCGTCCCAATCGTCGAGTTGCCCGACGATTGTCACCGCTGGACGGTCAGTGCAGACGCTGATGGAAAGACCGGCGCGACCCTCGACATGGCGGTGGGTGATGAGAGTCGCTCCAAGTTGGCTGGCGCCACCCTCGACCTGCCCAGTAACCCGGTGCAGGGCGGGCTGGTGATCCGTAACCCCAACCGTCCCAACCCGTTGGGGGACGTGGGTGAGTTGGAGTTGACCGGTGAGGTGCCCGAGCGCATCGAGCAACTCCTCGAGAAGACGGTTAATCCGATGCTGGCCTCCCATGGTGGTTTCGCGACCCTCATCGGGGTCGATACCCACACGGCGTACGTGACAATGGGTGGCGGCTGCCAGGGTTGTTCGATGAGCCAGGCCACCCTCACCGAGGGGATCCAGCGGGCCATTGTCGAGGCCGTGCCGGAGATCACCGATGTGGTGGACGCCACCGATCACTCGGCGGGCGACAACCCCTTCTATTCCTGAATCGCTGCTCCGTACCGGCGTCGGAATGGCCGGTCCTGAGAGGTTCCGCTGGGCTTAGCCGAGGCGGAAACGGACGGAAGCGGCTACGCCGGGACCGTCGAGGCCAAACGACGCCAGCAGCGCGTCGGCCGGACCGTGGGCGTGGTGGGCCACCGGCACGCCCAGTACAGCGACACGCGGCATCGGCGTTTCGGCCCGTGGCGGCCGCGCCGCCAGGGCATCCAGCACCCCGGTGCCGAATCCGCCCTCACGGAAACCGTCCTCGATGGTGACCACGAGCCGGTGTTCGGCAGCGTTGTCCAGCATTTTGTCGTCGAGTGGCCGGATACACCGCGGATCCCACACGGTGGCGTCGATGCCGTCGGTGGCCAGTTCGTCGGCCGCGGCCAGGGCGGCGGCCAGCATCTTCCCGGCACCCAGCAGGCACACCTGACCGTCCCCGGCTCGAACTTGGCGGGCGGCCAGACCCCGTCCCACCTCGTCCCAGCCCACGTGGGGGGCCGGCGTCTTGGACCAGCGGATGGCCACCGGGCCGTCGGTGATGGCCATCGTGTCCTCGAACATCTGCTGCAGCTCCTGATAGGAGGACGGGGCCAGCACCGTCATCCCCGGCACCCGGGACAACAAGACCATGTCCAGCACCCCGTGGTGCGAGGGGCCGTCGTCGCCTGTGATGCCCGCCCGGTCCAGACAGAACACGACCGGGAGGCCGTGGAGGCCGACGTCAAGGTTGGTCTGATCGAAGGCCCGGCTCAGGAACGTGGCGTACAGGGCGATCACTGGGCGAAGGCCGCCCATGGCCATGCCGGCTGCCGCGGTCACCGCGTGCTGTTCTGCGATGCCCACGTCGAAACAGCGGTCGGGGAAACGGTCGCGGAACGGAAGGAGGCCCGTGGAATCAGGCATCGCCGCGGTGATGGCGACCACCTCCGGGTGGGACTCGGCGGCCTTGAGGAGCGATTCGGTAAACGCTTCGGTGTAGCTGCCGGGCTTCACACCACCCGTGTCGTGCATGTGTTTGATCGGATCCTGTTCGGCTGGGGCGTGGCCTCGACCCTTCTGGGTCAGCACGTGGACCACGACCGGTCCGTCGAACTCGGCAGCGTTGGTCAGGGCGTCTTCGACCTCGGCGATGTCGTGGCCGTCGAACGGGCCCAGATAGTGGACGCCAAGCGCCTCGAAGAACGCCGTCGGCTCGAACATCTCGCGCAGCGCGGCCTTGGTGGCACTAATGCCCCGCTCGACTAGATCACCCACCCACGGCAGGCGTTCGGCCAGGTCCTCAAGGTGGCGCTGTCGGCGCATGTAGGTCGGGTTGGAACGGATTCGGATGAGGCTCTCCGACAGGCGACCGACCGTGGGGGCGTAGGACCGCCCGTTGTCGTTGAGCACCACGGTTACTGGCAGGCCGCTGTGGCCGAGATTGTTGAGACCCTCGAAGGCCATGCCGCCGGTCATCGAACCATCGCCGATCACCGCCACGACCCGCCGCCGGTCGCTGTTGGCGGCCCGTGCCGTGGCCAGGCCGTGGGCGTATGACAGCACGGTCGACGCGTGGGAGTTCTCGATCCAGTCGTGGGCCGATTCATCTCGGGACGCATAGCCCGACATCTGCCCGGCCTGGCGTAGTCCGTCGAACTCGGAGACCCGTCCGGTCAGGAGTTTGTGGACGTAGGTCTGGTGGCCGGTGTCGAAGAGGATGGCGTCCCTTGGACTATCGAAAACCCGGTGGAGAGCCAAGGTGAGCTCCACCGCGCCCAGATTCGAACCAAGGTGGCCGCCGGTGCGGTCCACGGTGTCGATGATGCGTTGGCGCAATTCCGTGGCCAGCGCGGCGAGTTCCTCTGGGCCAAGGTCGCGGAGGTCGGCGGGGGAGCGAAGGGCATCGAGGCGCACGACGGAAAACGCTATCGCGGCCCAGCCGAACCGGTTCAGCGGGGCCGGTTCAGTTAGCGCGCAACCGGTGGTGGAGTCGGATCCAGGCCCGGACCAGCACGCCGGCCAGCAGCGTGCCGGCACCCAGGGCCACCAGCCCTCCAGCGGCGTCCAACCAGAAGTGGTTGCCGGTGACGATCACGGCGAACAGTGTGGCCACCGGGTAGGCGACGGCCAGCGCCCTGACGGCGCGTGTCCGGACCGTTGGCCAGATGACCAGCGCACACCACGTGGCCCAGGCGAAGTGAAGGCTGGGCATCGCCGCGTACTGGTTGCTGACGCGTTGCATTGTCCCCGAGTCGAACGACCAGAGCCCGCCGACGTCGGTCACCGTGTCGACGTAGGGATGCATGTGGGCCAGACAGGCCCCAAACGTCCCGCAGTCTGAAAGCAGCCGTGGTGGCATGAGCGGAAATAGGGCAAAACCGATCAGGGCCAGCCCCGTCGTACACAGGAAGGTCGAGCGGTGGCGCGCATACAGGTGCGGGAAGCGCCGGTACACCCAGACCAGAGCGAACACCGTCACCGCGAAGTGAAACGTCCCGTAGAAGAGGTTCCAGAACTGGATGAACCACCGGTGGTCGAGGAAAGCCTGTTGGATTTCCAGTTCCCGGTAGAGGCCGATCGATCGTTCCAGGTCGATAATCCGTTCGGCATTGGCCAGCGCGTCGGCCACCGACACGGACTCGGATCCGAAGAGGTTCCGGATGGTGGAGTAGACGGCGTAGAAGCCGAAGACGAGGAGGATCTCAACCCACCAGTGGAGTCCGCTGCCCGGCCCGGCTGCACGCCGGGGAAACCGAACTAGACCCGCGCCGGGCACCGTTTCGTCATGTTGTGATGCGGGCTGGGCCCTCGCGGGAACGATTTGCACGGTTCAGGTGAGGTCTCCGTTGACCCTGTCGAGGAACCGGTGGGTCTCGACGACCACTCGGATGATGCTTGCTGTGGCCACCACGGCGTCGCCCACCGTGGCCGTCGCCCCGAAGGTAAGACGGCGCCCTTCGACGCCTTCGAGGACCGCCTCGGCGGTGACGCCGACGCCAGGTGCGGTGGGGGCCATGTGGTCGACGTGGATGCGCATACCCACGCTGGTCTCGCCATCGGCCAGCGAGCCGTCGAGTGCCTCGACCGAGGCTTCCTCCATTAGGGCCACCAGTCGTGGAGTGCCGAGGACCGGCACTTCGCCGGAGCGGAGGGCGATCGCCGTGTCGGCATCGGTGACGGTGTGGGAGGCGCGACCGCGCAACCCTGGCATCGGGGGCACAGCGGTACCCTACGCATCCGCCCGGACCCGACCGGGACACCGGCCCGGACCGGGCGCACAGGATCAGGAGCATGATGATGGCTGACGGCAACGGTTCTTCCGACACACCGGATACCGGGAGATTGGAAACGGGCCTTCTGGATTCGGGTCTGCTGGCCGACACGCTCTCGGTCGCCATGGCAACAGGTGGCGAGTTTGCCGAGGTGTTCGTGGAGGATCGGCGGTCCACCTCGGCGGTGCTCGACGACGGTCGGATCGAGGAACTGTCCAGTGGCCGGGATCGTGGCGCGGGGATTCGTGTTGTGGTGGGGGAGACCACTGGGTTTGCCCATACAGCCGACCTGTCGTCGGTCGGTCTGCGAAACGCGGCGGAGGCAGCATCGGCAGCGGCCCGTTCGGGTGGCGGTGGCGTCCGCGAGGTGGCCCTTGATGGCCACTCGGGCCCCTCCCCGGCGGCGATCGGGATGCCGCCCGCCGATGTACCCAAGGCCCGCAAGGTGGCGCTTCTGGAACGGGCCGATGCTGCGGCCCGTTCGGCCGATGGCGCCATAAGCCAGGTCTCGGCCCGCTACGGGGACTCACAGCGGCGAATCCAGGTGGCCAACAGTGAGGGGCTGTTGACCGGTGATCGCCAGATCCGCACCTTCTTTTCTGTCTCGTGCGTGGCGTCAGGCGACACCGGCCTGCAGACCGGCCGTGAATCAGTCGGCCACACCGTGGGGTTTGAACTCTTCGATTCTGTGGACGTCGATGATCTGGCTCGTCGGGCCGCCGGCCGGGCGATCACCAAGCTCGAGGCGGTGCCGGCACCCAGCGGCGAGATGCCAGTTGTGGTCGGCCCGGGCGGCGGCGGGGTGCTCTTCCATGAGGCATGCGGCCACGGCTTGGAAGCCGACCTGGTGGCCAAGTCGGCGTCGGTCTTCGCTGGTCGGCGCGGCGAGATGGTGGCCACACCGACGGTCAGTCTGATTGACGACGGCACGATGGCCGGAGAGTGGGGCTGCTTTGCCGTTGACGACGAGGGCCGCCCGGCGCAGCGCAACGTGCTGATCGAGGACGGAGTGCTGACCGACTACATGTGGGACCGTCTCCGGGCCCGCAAAGAGGGGCGCGAGGGATCGGGCAACGGTCGTCGCCAGAGCTACCGGCACCTGCCCATGGTGCGGATGACCAACACCTATCTAGAGGGCGGCGTCGACGATCCCGAGCAAATCGTGGCCGGAACCGACCATGGCGTGTACGTGGCCCAGTTGGGCGGCGGTCAGGTCAACACGGCCACCGGGGACTTCGTGTTCGGTATGACCGAGGCTTACCTGATCGAGAAGGGTCGCCTCACCGCTCCGATCCGCGAGGGAAACCTGATCGGCAACGGCCCGGAGGCCTTGTTGGCCATCGACGCCATTGCCGGTGACTTCGCCATGGGGTCACCGGGGACGTGCGGAAAGGACGGTCAGGGTGTCCCGGTGGGTGACGGCACGCCGACGCTGCGGGT
>DPMC01000222.1:10205-11197 GCA_003541675.1 Acidimicrobiaceae bacterium
GAGGCGGGTCTGTTGGCCATTGCCGAACGGGTGGTAGCCATGGCTGCCCCTGGCGAGGCCATCGAGGCCGTCGTGGTCCATGAACGCGAAACTGAGGTTCGGGCCTACGAGGGGGAGATCGAGTCGCTTACCTCGGCCGAGTCCCGGGGCATCGGCGTGCGTGTGGTGCGCGACGGACGTCAGGGCTTCGCCTACGCGGGCACGTTGGATGCCGATGCCCTGATCGAGGTGCTAGGCGAGGCCCGGGACAACGTGGAGTTCGCCACCCCCGACGAGCACTGTGCGGTGGCCGAGCCCGATGGTGTCCCGGTCGCCGACCTCGACCTGTACAGGCCGGCGTTGGTCGCCCACCCGACAGAGGCCAAGGTGGCCATGGCCCTCGAGTTGGAGCGTCTCACCCGGTCCGCTGACCCTCGCATCAGTGGTGTGGAGTCGGCTGAGTACGGCGACTCGGCGTCGGTCAGTGCAGTGGCCACTACGACCGGTATCCGGGCCACCAGCCAGGAGACCGGCTGTTTCCTTTCGGCCTATGCGCTGGCCGAGCAAGATGGCGAGACCCAGACCGGCTTTGGCTTTTCGCTGGGACGTGAACCGGGAGACCTGGATGTCGCTACCGCAGCGGCCGAGGCCGCCGAACGTTCGACCCGCATGTTGGGGTCCGTCAAGCCTGCATCAGGGCGGATCGCCGTGGTACTCGACCCATGGGTGAGCGCCCAGTTTCTGGGGATCGTGGCCGGCACCCTCAACGGCGAGTCGGTTCAGAAGGGACGGTCCCTGTTTGCTGACCGCCTAGGGGATGAGGTGGCCTCGCCGCTGCTCACCCTGGTCGACGATCCCACGGACCCGGCGGCCACCTCAGCCACGGCGACCGACGGAGAAGGCTTGGCTACGCGCCGAAACGTGCTGGTTTCCGGTGGTCGTCTCGAACGATTCGTGCACAACAGCGAGACGGCCCGTCGGGCCGGCACCGCGTCCACCGGTTCGGCGGTCCG
>DPMC01000199.1 GCA_003541675.1 Acidimicrobiaceae bacterium
TACCACGTGTGGGAGACCCTCGTGGCATGGGATGCCCCCGAGCACTACGGGGTGGCGTGCAAGCGGACCGAGGTTCGTGATGAGCCGACCAGCGTGTTCAACCGCAAGCGGGAGATGCCGGCGGCGCTGGCCGAGGTGGTGGCTGGTGTGGACGCGGAGGTGGTGGTGCTGTCCTACAACGACGAGTCATGGTTGGATCGCGATGAACTCGAGGACCTGTGCCGGGAGCGGAAGTCTGGAGGGCGCACCGACGTGCGGGTGCTGGCCTTTGAACAAGACCGGTACGTGGGGGCGAGAATCGGCATCCATGGGCCGGACGGGTCGAAGGTGGGTGCGGTCTCTCACACCCGGAACTGCGAATACGTGGTGCTGGCCGGTGAACGGGCCAGTGTGGAGCGCATGGCCTCAGCGGTGGAGGGTGACCGATCCCGGTAACCATCACCAGCCTCGAGGGCCAGGTTCGACAGGTCTACGGCGTACTGGCCTTCGCCGAGGGTCGCATCGTTCGGTTTCTCTCGGGTCTCATCACTGATCTCAACGGCTGGGGCTGAACCTTCAACCTCGTTTGTCGGATCAGATCCTCAGGCCGCCATAGGGCGGCCGAAGGGTAGTTCTGTCTGCCACCCGGCCAGAAACGCCTCGGCCCGTTCGCAGGCAGCGAGCACTGGCCCGTCGGCATGGCCGACTACCGAACTGATGAGGTTGGTGACGGCATCGCGAACAGTGTCCGCATCACCGATCAGTGGCCCGGCGGTCGTCACAAAGTCGGGGAGGGCCAGTACGCCGCTGCGACGGCAGTGGGCCACCGCCCTGGTGGTCAGCGGGAGCGGGCCGGTGGGCACGACGGCCCGGACCTGGAGCTGATCTGCAACTCCGTGGTCGATGGTGCCGACCTTGGATCCCACGAACAACAGATCGGCCTCGGCGGTTAAGGGCTGTTCGGCATCGATGACGGCCAGGCCCCGGGCGGTGAGTTCGGCAGTCAGCTCCGGGCCGGCCGATCCGTCGACTACGGCGGTACCGGCATCCGGGCAGGCGGTCAGACCAGCAGCCACCGCGCCGACAGCCAGAAGTACGGCGTCCGGCACCGTGGCGGCAGCTGACTCGATGGCCTCCAACGAGCCGGTGTCGACCCCCTTGGCGGCGACCAGTCGATAGTCGACGTCCCACCCGGCCACCTCGGCGACGAACGCGGCCACCGCGGTGTCACGGCCATCGGGAGCGGCGTTGATGCCGGCTGAGATCCCGGTTTCCCGGCGCTCGAGGACGGCCAGGGCGTAGGTGGTTGACCGAGCCAGGTCCCTTGCTCCCCCCTGGAGGATCTTGGGTGCACATCGCACGACGCCGGTCCCGGCCACATCGGTGAGGTCGATGGCCACGAAGGCGTCGGTAGAGGTGAGCTTGCGGATGAACACCGGTCAGCTGTCCGACTGCTGTTCAGCGGCTTCAGGGTCGAGAGCGGCGATTACCCGGGTGACGTGGAGACGGGCGTCATCGAGACGGGAACGGCAGTGGCGGATGAGTACGTCGGCCCGCTGCACCCGCTCGGCCAGCAGGTCCACGTCGGCGGTGTCGGACTCCAGGGTCCCGAGGATTTGCTGGAGTTCGTCAAGGGCTTCGGCGTAGCCGGGCAAGTCCCCATCGGTGGTCACTGGTCGCCCTCCTAGCTGGCCGGGTTGTTGTCGTCGACGGTACTCGCCACCTGACCGCCGGCCAGCGTCGTGACCAGGGTGTCGCCGGTGCTCACGTCGTCGGCCGTGCGGACCAGCGAGCCGTCGGTCCGTCGGGTGATCGACCAGCCACGGGCAAGTATCCGGATGGGGTCCAGAGCGCGTACCCGGGCGGCCAGGCCGTCGAGTTGTCCGCCTTGTCGGTCCAGGAAGGTTCCTGGACTCCTGACGAAACGAGCGGTGGCCGTCTCGATCTGGTCGGCGTGGCGGGTCAGTCCGGCCGATGCCGACCGGTTGGTTCGGTGGGCTACCTCGTCGAGACGGTCACTGGCTCGGTCGACAGCAGCTCGGGCCCGGTCGGCAATGGTCATTCGCAGTCCGTCGACGGCATCGGAGAACGCCTGGACCTGTTCGACGAGGGCGGCCGCACATGCCGTGGGCGTTTTCAACGCCGTATGGGCCGCTTCGTCGGCCACCGAACGGTCGATCTCGTGTCCGATTCCGGTTACCACGGCTACGTCGAGCGCGGCAATGGTACGGGCCAATACCTCAGCGTCGAAGGCCGCCAGGTCAGTGGCTGAACCACCACCGCGGATCAGGGCGATCACGTCGGGCTGGTGGGTAGCAACCACAGACAGAGCTTCGGCGAGATCGACGGCCGAGCCGTGGCCCTGGACACGTGCGTCGTGTTCGAGCACCTCGAAGGGCAGTCCGCTGCGGACCAGCTCGTCGGTGAAGTCGGCATGGGCTGCCGAACCCACGCTGGTCACCAGTCCGATTCGCAGGGGTGGCACAGGTATGAGGTTGGCCCGATTAGCCCGTAGCAGCCCCTCGTCGGCCAGGGCATGGAGCAGGCGGTCGCGTTCGGCGGCCAACAGTCCCAGAGTGAACGTGGGGTCGACGCCGTGCATGATCAGTTGGAGGCGACCGCTGGGCGGGTAGAAGTCGAGCCGTGCCCGGATACGGAGTTGCAGGTCGTTGCCGAGGGCCAACCCGCCGGCCGAGGCCAGCGTCTGGTCTACGCCGGGGCGCGCTCCCTTGAAGAGGGCCACGCTGAGCTTGGCGGCTACCGCTCGTCCCGGTACGTCAGATGGCTCCACCAGGTCGAAGTAGGCGTGGCCACTCCGGGCATCGTGGAAGCCCGATATCTGGCCCTCGACCCACAGGTCTTCGGGGAACAGGGTGGTCAGTCCGTCCTTGAGTAGGTGGGAGAGGTCCTCGACGGACAACACGGGGAGCTCACCCGATGGTTCGACCACGAGTCGAACCTAGCCGTGGTGATTCCAGGCTGGGGTTCGTCACCAGAATGTCATGGCCGACCTTGGAC
>DPMC01000269.1 GCA_003541675.1 Acidimicrobiaceae bacterium
GATCACCGACGGTGGGGCGTTCGGCACCCAACCATGGTTGGACCTGGAGGACGGGTATGGCGCCTACCTGGTGGTCGAGGCCACCTCGACACATGGGGGAGAACTGTCGGGCAGACTCCACAGCGTCGTCGAGGAAGCTGTCCTCGCCGCCAAGAGATGATCCGGTGACCGCTGTTGTCCGGATTCGGCTTGATTCACAGCCTGACCATCAGGGCCGGTGCTACGTTCCGCGCCACAAGAGGGGAGTGGCTCCATGTCGGTGACCAACCAATCGATCTTTTCGCCGGAGCGCTACGCCGGCACTCGCGCTCCGATCGAGGAGGCCGTGCCGCTGCCGCCCGAGGTCTACTTCTCTGAGGAGTGGTACGACCGCGAGGTCGAGACGATCTTTCGAAGGGAGTGGCTGGTGGCCACCCGTGAGGAGGAGATACCGAACCCTGGCGACTACGTGCGGCTCGACATCGTCGATGAGCCGCTGGTGATCCTCCGCGATGATGATGGTGTGATCCGGGCCCTGTCGGCGTCCTGTCGACACCGTGGCTCCGAGCTCATGACCGGCCGCGGGAACTGCCGCCGGATTACCTGCCCGTACCACGCCTGGTCCTATGCGCTGGACGGCGAGTTGATCGCCACCCCGGGGATGCATGAGGCCGACGGCTTCGACAAGGCCGACCATCCACTACCCAGCGTCCGTGCCGAGACGTGGGGCGGCTTCGTCTTCATCAACTTCGATCCGGACGCCAAACCGCTACTCGAGTCGCTCGGCGGCCTGGTCGAGCGCATGGCCCCCTACCGCATGGAGGAGATGAAGGTTACGAGAAAGTGGGAGAACCGCTTTAATGCCAACTGGAAGATCTGGGTGGAGAACTCGCGGGAGGGGTACCACGTCCAGACCGTGCACCGTGAGTCGCTTGACACCTTCTACCCGGGCGCCAGGCGAAGCGAGTTCTACCCGGGCGGTGAACCAATGGTGTACGCCATCAACAGCACGGCCAACGAGAACGGTCTCTACGTGCCCAGGGAACCAACGCTTCCTTTCGTCGACGGGCTGTCGGACTTCGACAATGAGAACACCCACTTCATCATCCACTACCCGCATCTTCTGCTGAACTCGCCTCCGGACCGGTTCTCGTTCCACCAGTACTTCCCTGAGGGACCTGAGTGGACGCGGATCACCAGCTGGTGCTGCTTTCCGCAGTCCACTATCGACCTTCCCGAGTTCGAGGCCGAGGCCGAGGAGAAGTACTACACGTCGATGGACCTGTTCCTGGCCGAGGACAAGGGGATCTGTGAGGTGGTCCACCGGGGCATCCGAGGCAGGTTGGCCGGATTGTCGCGGTACTCGCCGGCCGAGGAGCAGACTGTGCACGAATTCTCGAACTATGTGCTGGACCACGTGCTCGGGCCGGAAGAACCCTCCCCTGATGGGCGGGCGTCTGACGCCTGCTGCTGAAGGAAGTTGCTGTGACCACCAACGAACGCATATCGATTCCCAACGTCGCCGAACCGGCCGACCCTCGGGCCGCATCCCAGTGCATTCGCCGTGGCGACCTGTTGTTCATCTCCGGCCAGATCGCCCTGGACCACGGGGAACTAGTCGGACCCAATGATCCGCTCGAGCAGTGCCGGCAGTGTCTTCGCCACATCGAGAGCTACGTGACCGCGGCCGGTGGGACGCTCGACGACGTGGTGTCGCTCGACATTTTTCTGACCGATATTCGGTATCGGCCCGCCGCCGGTCAGGCCCGTGCCGAGTTCTTCACCGACCCCGGGCCGAGTGGCACCGTTGTGGGTGGGGTCGCCCTGGCCTTCGAAGGGCTCCTCGTGGAGATGAGTGCACGGGCGGTGCTGTCCTGATCTCGGGGGAACCAGCCGGTCCCGGACAGGCGCAGACCGTGCTGGGGCCGGTCGACGCCACCGATCTCGGCATCACGCTGGCTCACGACCATCTGGTGTTCGACGGCACGTTCATGTACGTAGATCCCCCCGATGGTGCGGACCAGCATCTCGCCGACGAGGAGATCACCCTCGACAATCGGGGATGGGTGGCCTACCACTGGACGTCGAACCACCACAACGTGTCCCTGGATTCCGAGGCCGTGGCGATCGCCGAACTAGGTCGCTTCCTGGCGGCCGGAGGTCGGACCATCGTTGATCCCACGAACCTGGGGCTGGGCCGAGACCCGGAACCCGTCGCCCGGATCGCCGAGGCGACCGGTGCCCAGATCATTCTCGGGGCCGGCTACTACCTGAGTGGTACGCATCCCGACGACATGGACGACCGGTCGGTGGATGACCTGGCTCTCGAGATCGTGTCCGATGTCCGGGAGGGAATCGACGGTACCGGGGTGAGGGCAGGAGTGATAGGCGAGATCGGCTGCACCTACCCTTGGCTACCCAACGAGAAGAAGAGCCTCCGGGCAGCGGTGGCCGCACAGGTCGAGACCGGGGCGCCACTCATGGTTCATCCCGGCCGTGATCCGATGTCGCCCGTCGAGATCGCCGAGATCGTGGATTCCGAGGGCGGCGACCTCAGCCGCACGACCATCTGTCACATCGACCGCACCTGTACCGATCGGTCGTGGCTGGCTGATATGGCGGCAACCGGTTGCTACCTGGAGTACGACCTTTTCGGCAACGAGAGTTCGTGGTATCCGCC
>DPMC01000016.1 GCA_003541675.1 Acidimicrobiaceae bacterium
GAGATGTACGTGCCCTTCTCGTGGTATGAGCCGATGTGGCTCGAGAGTCTCGGTTTCGCCGAGAGGGACCGAGGCTGGCGCATGGTGGAGGACGGTTCGACGAACCTCGACGGCGGTGATCTTCCGGTTAACTGCTCGGGAGGCGTCCTGTCGTCCAACCCCATAGGTGCGTCGGGAATGATCCGATTTGCTGAGGCGGCCCTCCAAGTCCGGGGGATGGCTGGCAACCACCAGGTCGAGGGCGCCCGTCGGGCCTTCGGGCATGCCTACGGCGGTGGGGCCCAGTACTTCGCCATGTGGGTGGTTGGAGCGGACAAGCCCTAACGGGCCCGCGGCGCCTATGTTCTGGTCCCGGCCGACTTCCGGTCCGGACACCGATTTGGATAACCGAGACCAGGAGAGCCGCCATGCGAGTAGTTGTCGACTACGACCTGTGCGAGAGCAACGCGATCTGCATGCAGATCGCCCCCGATGTGTTCGAGGTACGCGACGACGACTTCCTGTACGTCCTCGACGAGAACCCGGGTGACGATCGGCGGGCTGCTCTCGAAGAGTCCGTCCAACGCTGCCCCAAGCAGGCCATTTCGTTGGAGGACTGACTGGTGCCTGTCGGGCGGGACAGGGTAACCATCGTCGGGGCGTCCCTGGCCGGCTACTGGGCCGCCGAAACCCTGCGGCGTGACGGGTTCGAGGGGGCCATCAGCCTGATCGGCGACGAGGGGCATGAGCCCTACGACCGACCACCCCTTTCCAAGAAGTACCTGGCCGGCGAGGTCGGGCGCGACCGGGTCGATCTCGGCAACGCTGAGAAGTTGGCCGCCCTAGACCTTGACCTGCGACTGGGTCGCCGGGCCACCGGTCTGGACGTGGCCGCACGCACCCTCGAGGTCGAAGGTGTGTCAGAACCGTTCGACGGTCTGGTCATCGCCACCGGGGCCCGATGCCGGACCCTCCCGGGAACCGACGGTGTGGCCGGGGCGCACACCCTTCGCACCATCGATGACGCCGATGCGGTGCGAGCCGCCATGGACGGCGGAGCCGAACGGATGGTCGTGGTGGGTGCCGGTTTCATCGGTGCCGAGGTGGCGTCGACTGCCGTGGGTCGCGGCTTGGCTGTGACCATGGTGGAGGCGCTTGAAGCCCCGTTCGGACGGGTTCTCGGCCTAGAGATGGGTGCCGTGCTGGCCGACGTGCACCGCGGTCATGGCGTGGACCTGCGTGCCGGTGTCGGTGTGGACGAGGTGTTGACCGAGCCCGATAGGGGCACAGGAGCAGGCCTCCGGGTGGTCGGCATCCGTCTGGTGGACGGCTCCGAGGTGGCATGTGATCTTCTGGTGGTCGGTATTGGGGTCATCCCCAATGTGGACTGGCTGGAGGGTTCGGGCTTGGAGGTGGCCGACGGGGTGGTATGCGATGAGACCTGTCTGGCAGCGCCGGACGTGGTGGCGGCCGGCGACGTGGCCCGATGGACCAACGCGCGCTACGGCGAGTCGATGCGGGTGGAACACTGGGACAACGCCGTTCAGCAGGGGGTCCACGCGGCCCGCAGGCTGTTGCAGTCCGACGAGGAGGCCGAGCCGTTCACCCCCGTGCCGTGGTTTTGGAGCGACCAGTACGACCGCAAGGTGCAGTTGGCCGGCCGCACCCACCCCGACGCCGAGGTCCGGGTGGTGGCCGGATCGCTCGCCGAACATCGCTTCGTGGCGTACTACCGACTCGGCGAGCGATTCCTGGGCGTGCTTGGCGTGAACCGGCCCCGGCAAGTGATGCAGTCCAAGGGGTTACTCGAGCAGGACGCCTCGTGGGACGAGGCCCTGGCATTCGCCGCCGACTGGGACTGACCGCGCTCCTGGGACTGCTGGGCATCGTGGCATCGGCCTGTGGCGCCGACGGATCGACGCCCCTCGACCTCGAAGCTGTCGAGCGTCAGGTCCCGGAGGTGTTGCTCCCCGCTCATCCCGACTTGATCACCGACGTGGACTGCGGCGAACCTGCGTCGACCGGGTTAGGTCCGATGTCGTGCACCGCATTGGTGGCCGGCGTGGAGATCCCGGTCATCGTCCACCGGCCGGCGGTCGACGGCCGGATCCGTGTCGAGTCCCCGGCCGACCTGGTAGCCGCCGTGGACCTGGCTGGACTGGCCGCTGAGCGTCTGACCATCGACACCGGAGTGACGGCACAAGTGTCGTGTGCCCCGGCCGTGCGGGTGGCCTTCGCCGGCCAGACTTTCGACTGTGTGGCCACCGATCCCGACGGTCGCACCCTTGACCTGGTGATCACACTGGTCGATGCCGGCGGCGGCTTTCGACTCGACGCTGCTCCCGCCTCCGACTGATGGACGGACACCGCTGTTCAGGTGTCGAGCAGACGGTTCCGTAGCCGCTGGTTGACCAGACGTCGCTCCCGATGCTGAGCCACCACGAGGGCTCCCTGAGGCACCGGGTGGGCATCCAGGAACGCATCCACCTCTGGGTCTACGTCACCGACGAGGGCCCGGACGCCCTCGAGCATCCGGGAGATGCTGTTGGAAGGAAGGCGTTCGGACAGGTCGGTCCACCGGTCAGTGATCGACTGCCAGACGGCGACCCGCTCCGTCGGGTGGGTCAACGCTGACCGCAACAGGAAGGGCGCGTCCTGGGTTCGGATCATGCCGCCGTGGACCTCCTCCAACAGGAGCCCGACCTCGGTGGAGGCCGGGAAGAGGGCCAACGCCCGCAGGTGCCGCTGTTCGTCCTGGGCCGTGGCGGCGGTCTTGGATCGGTGGCGACACTCGGACCGGTCGACAGCGTCGCCGTTGGAGGCCACGATCGACACCACGGCGGCGGCCACCGCCGGATCACTGTCGATGGTGGGATCAGCCCAACGGCGGCGGGCCTCAGCCAGCACCGCACCATCGTCGGCCAAGGTTCCCGCGGCGGCTAGTACCGAACCCCGCAGCTGACGGGTCCGGTCGTCCTCGTCGAGTCGGGGTATCCAGCCGAGGTGATCGACGATGCCGGCCAGGAGGTCACCAGCCTGGCCAGCCCACCGGGCGTGCCGTTCGGGTGCCACGAGGTCGATGGTTCCCAGTCCCCGCAGTACGGCCTGCCAGACGGCCAGGTCAACCTCGCCTCCGGGTCGTCCCGTCACCGAGGCGACCAGGTCCAGAAAGCCAGTGGGGTGGCTCAGGTCGGCCAGGATGGCCGCCCAGCAGTCGTCGACTACCGCGGCCCGTTCGGTGGCCGTCAGCGCCGACGAGTCCACCCCTGTGAGGCCCATGCTCCGGTGGAAGCCGGTGGCGCCCGCGTTCAGGGTGAGGAGCGGGCCATCCAACGTGACCTCCGCTGGTTCGGCGCCCAACAGGGCCCGGTGTTCGCCGCCCGTGGTGCGAAGTCGAATCGGGACCTGCCACGTGGGGAAGGTCTGGGTCTGTGCCGGATCTTCTTCGGGTAGCAGATACTGGAATGGCCGCTGGAAGAGGGTGCAGGTCGAGCCATCCACCGCTACGACGGCCTCGACGACGGGATGCCCACCCTGAAAGATCCAACTATCCATTAGGTCGCCCACCGGTTCGCCCGAGGCCTCCGCGAGGGCTGCCCACAGATCACCGTTGTCGGTGTTCTGGTACAGGTGGGCGGCCAGGTATCGGCGCACCCCGTCACGGAACACGTCCTCGCCGAGGAACTGCTCGAGCATGCGGACGACCGCCGCGCCCTTCTCGTAGGTGAGGAGATCGAACATCGATTCGGCGTCGGCCGGGGTGACCACCGGGTACTCGATGGGTCGGGTGGCGGCCAGGGCATCGACGTCCATGGCTGCCGAGCGGGCGGCCGTGAATCCGGCCCATACCTGCCAGTCGGGTCGGAACGTCTCGACAGCCTTCATTTCCATGAAGGTGGC
>DPMC01000182.1 GCA_003541675.1 Acidimicrobiaceae bacterium
TATCGAACCACCGCTGAGGCCGGCTATAGACCGGAGGTCCGTCCGGGGCATCCTGAGGACGTGCTGGCCGGAATCTTGGCCTATGCCGGGGCGATCGACGGAGCACCTTCCGTTGATGACCCCGGTATGTGGGTGGGAATCGGGCCGGACGGGCTACGGGCCCGGGTGTGCGGCCCGGGTGCGCTGGTCGTCCGGCTGCCTGATGGTGCGGACGAAGTGGTGCACGTGACCCCAGTGGACGGGTTCTCCGTGATGGTCCGGACGGTCACTGGCACCCAGGTCCCGGACGTGGGTCCGACTGGAGCCGACCTCTCAGCCTTTCGAGCTTGGTACCGACGGTTCGATCATTCGATGACACCTACCCCGGTACCGGCCCGTTCCGGTCGCGCCGCTCGCAGGCGGGCGAGCGCTGCTGGCGCCGGGGAGACCCCGGCTGGCTGAGCTCAGCCGGAACGGCCGACGAACCCGTCGAATCCGTAGGGCTTGTACGGCCCGACGCACAGTTGCTCGAGCACGCCGATGCCGACCCGGTCGCCCATAGCGGCCCGCATCAGGTGCTGGCAGTGCTGGTTCTCGAATGCCTGGTCGTCAACGGCGTCCATGTCCCACTTCTCCGAAGCCATGGCCAGGTCGCCCTTCCATGCGCCGTGGCCCCATTCGGGGTGGTGGTAGCCGATGCCCTTCATCCGGAAGGTGAAGATCCGTTCCAAATGGAACTCGTGGTGTGATCCGTCGTCCACCGCGGTGAACGAGAGGTCGGCGGTATGGGCCAGTCGACTGCCAGCGTCGAACTGCAGGCGGTGCTCATGGGCCCGCATGTGGCGGGCCCCCGGGTCCTCGATGCCTGGCAGGTCGGCCAGCGTGTCGTAGGTGGGCAGCAGTGCGCCCACGCTGGACAGCGGCCGCCCTAGCGAATCCTCGAAGAGTTGGTAGTGCACGCACAGGTCGTCGAAGTTCAGCGGTGCCCACAGGAAGAAGAGGCTGGATCGGGCCGGCGGGACCGGGGCGCCTCGCTGATCACCGCCGGCCAGGGGCCGTATGCCCCAGGAGCGGTCCTTGGTGCCCCGGGTGGTGTCGGGATCGAAATCAATGCGACGGCCGTCGAACTCGATCCAACCCGCCCAGCGACCCATTTGGGTGAACCGGGTGGTGTCCATGGTGCGGCGGATGTCGCCACCCCAGTGGTGCCGGGGTTCCTCCACGTTGCCGGTCCGGCCTTCGAAGGTCAGGTCACACGCGAAGTCAGTCTCGTTGGATTCGAGCACCACCCGGCACGAACGCATGGCCTCGAGGACATCCAGGCGGAACGGTCCAACGATCTGGTCGGCCGGGTCGCCCTCGATTCGACACGAGGCGTGGAATGCGTGCTGTACGCCGTCCACGGCGATGCTGATGCCGCAGTCTCGGATCCCCAGGTGGGGGTACAGGGCGGTGCCGATCCCGAAGTACATATCGCCGGTCGTGGAGTAGCCGTTGAACCAGTAGCGCTCGTAGACGTCCTTGTCGCTGGATGCCGGCATGGCGATCGGATCGGGCGTCTGGTGGATCGGATAGTCGTCAAACCTGCTCAGCACGGGTGTGCTCCTGTTTCTCGGATCTAGATGCGGTTGCTACCAGGCCAACTTCGGGCCGCCACGTTCGCCGGGCCAACGCGAGCCGCCAATGGTGTCGGCGTACGGCCAGAAGGTCACTGGATCTAGGGGCCCGCCGTTGGTGATCGAGCGTTCCTTGTGTCGGGACGTCACCAGTCGGGCATCAACCAGGTCTTCCATGGGCAGGAGTTCGGTGTATGGATCCCACGGGCTGTCCCGCAGCACCAGCTCGCCGTCGAGGGTCTCGACGTGGACCGGTTCGCTGACCTGGTGGACGTGCACCACATGCGGGGGGAAATCCCACTGGCCCTCGGCGCCCCCGATGGCCCGGGAGTACTTCGTCCACCACTCGTCGTGCACGACATCGGACCCGTCGGTGTCCGCTTCGCCGGTGACCGTGCCCCGGAACTCCAGGAACGTGTACCCCTGATGGGTACAGGTGGCCTCGATGCGGTCACCGAGGCGGAAGTAGCGGGTAGTGCACGGGAACTTGGGCTGGCCGTTGGTCTCGGAGCTGACGAAGATCGCCGCTTCCTGGTCGATACCGATCCCGAACGAGTACTGGCCTTCGATTCCGTTCCACACGGCGTCGACCTTGGTGGACACGCCGTACTCGGGTTCGTTGCGGATGGGTACGCAGTAGATCCCGACGTACACGTTCGGGCTGCCGGTGGGTTCAATCCCCGGTGGCAGCAGTGGTGCGATCCGGTCAGGATCGGTCCGGTAGACGATGTTTAGCTTCGGGTGGGCGGCGATATCTGCTGGCCGGGCCGTGGGTGTGGTTGAGGTGGTGTCAGACATGGTGTCAGCCTGCCGGATCGTCGGCCCGGAGGTCCAATCGGTCCGGAGGCCGCCGGACCGATTGGATCCAGCGACGGGTGCTCAGCCGCGTTCGTGGCGGGCCTTTTTGGCCGCCAGGCGCTCGGCCACCTTCACGTCGTTTCGCTCTACGGCGGTCTTGGCCGCCAGCATCACTATCTGCACGATGGTGAAGATGATGGACAGGAGCACCAGCACCGGCCAGCCGATGATGAGGCCGATCACGAGGGCCAGAAGCCCGATAGCGGTGGAGACGATCACGGGGCGGACCCTAGGGGAGCGGACCCGTTGCCGTCGGACCCGCTTCTGGAGGGCCGGGCACTGGAGGACCTGTGGCAGGAGGACCCGTTACGGGTAATGAGCGGAATCAGAAGTCCCCGGCGGCGGCGCGCAGCGAGTGGAGGCTGTTGGTGACCGCGGTCAGATCCGATGTCTTCATGCCGTCCAGACCGAACCCCACGTCGCCCAGCGCGGCGGCAGCCCTCTCGACACGTGTGCGTCCCGCAGGAGTGATCTCGACCAGCGTGGTCCGCCGGTCAGTCGGGTGGGGAATTCTGGCCACCAGCCCTTGGGCCTCCAACCGGTCGACGGTGTTGGTGACGCTGGTGGGATGCACCTGGAGCCGTTCGCCCATGCGACCCATGGGCATGGTGCCGGTCCGGGTGAACGACAGCAGGGCCAGAGCCTCGAAGCGGCTGAACATCAGGTCGAACGACTCGAGGGTCGTGTCGATCCGCTTGAGAAGGATCTGGTGGGCCCGGGTGATCGACGTGGCGGCTGCCATGGCGTCCACGGCTCCCCAACCTCTGGCCTCCCAGTTGCGACGGGCCTCGGAGATCGGGTCGAAGGGGAGGGGGGCGTCCGGGGGAGGCATCCCTCCAGCGTAGCGGGACAGTTGGTTGGTAGATAGTCGGATGTCCTAGTACCCTTGAGGGATGACTGGTAAGAACACCGGTAGGGCCAGAGGTCGCACCTCGGAAGCATCGTCACCGGATGACCGGTATCGCACCCTGTCGGGGATTCCCGTCGACCGGGTGTACGGCGACGGACCGTTACCCGGCGAGTTTCCGTACACCCGGGGGGTGCACGCCGACATGTACCGGTCCCGCCTGTGGACCATGCGGATGTTCGCTGGCTTCGGAACGGCTACCGACACCAACGCCCGCTTTCGCGAACTACTGGCCGCCGGGGGCACCGGCCTGTCCACGGCGTTCGACATGCCCACGCTCATGGGCCGCGACTCGGACCACGACTGGGCACTTGGCGAGGTTGGCCGTGCCGGGGTGGCCGTCGACACCGTCGAGGACATGGTCGACCTGTACGCCGGCATCGACCTGGGAACTGTGTCCACGTCGATGACCATCAACGGGCCGGCGCCCATCCTCCTTGCCATGTACGTCGTCGTCGCCGAGGAGGGTGGTGTCACCCGGGGTCACCTGAGCGGCACGCTCCAGAACGACATCCTCAAGGAGTACCAGGCCCAGAAGGAGTACATCTTCCCGCCACGCCCGTCGGTTCGACTGGTCACCGATGTCATGGCATTTACTGCCGCCGAAATGCCCCGTTGGAACCCGGTGTCAATCTCCGGCTATCACATCCGTGAGGCCGGTTCGACGGCCGCCCAGGAGTTGGCCTTCACGTTGGCCAACGGGTTCGCCTATGTGGAGGCGGCGGTGGCCGCCGGCATGGACGTCGACGATTTCGCCCCGCGGCTGAGCTTCTTCTTCAACAGCCACAACGACTTCTTCGAGGAGGTGGGTAAGTTCCGGGCGGCTCGGCGCCTCTGGGCCCGCTGGATGCGTGATCGTTACGGCGCAAATGACGAACGAAGCCTGAAGCTACGGTTCCACACGCAGACCGCCGGCGTGTCGCTTACTGCTCATCAGCCCGAGGTGAACATCGCCCGGGTGGCCATCCAGGCTTTAGCCGGCGTCCTGGGCGGCACCCAGAGCCTCCATACCGATTCCTACGATGAGGCCCTGGCGCTTCCGAGTGAGGAAGCGGTTCGTGTCGCCCTCCGTACCCAGCAGGTCATCGCCCATGAAACCGGTGTGGTCAACACGGCCGACCCGTTGGGCGGTTCGGCTTACGTGGAGTGGATGACCGACGAGATGGAACGCCGGGCCGAGGAGGTCTTCGCCCACCTCGAAGGTCTAGGGGATGGCTCGCTGCTCGAGGGTGTGTACGCCGGGATCGACAGCGGCTGGTTTGTCGGCGAGATCGCCGATGCCGCCTACCGCTACGAGCGTGAGGTGAACGCCGGAGAGCGGATCGTGGTGGGCGTCAACGCGTTCACCGAGGGCGATGATCCGGAGCGCCGCCGCTTGCTGCGCATCAGTCAGGACACAGAGGACCTCCAATGCAAACGCCTGGCTACCGTCAGACAGGAGCGCGATGACGCAGTGGTGGCCTCGACGCTGGCCCAGGTGGCCGCCAACGCCGCCCAGCCCACCGTCAACCTCATGCCTGCTCTGGTCGATGCCGTCCGGGCCCGGGCCACCGTCGGCGAGGTCGTCGACACGCTCGAGGCCGAGTTCGGGACATACGTAGAACGGGCGGTGGTGTGATGAACGAGACGCCGTTGCGGGTCGTTTTGGCCAAGTTGGGGTTGGATGGCCACGACCGGGGCCTCAAGGTGGTGGCCCGGATGTTGCGTGACGGCGGCGTGGAGGTCGTGTACCTCGGCCTACGCCAGACCACAGACACCATCATCGACGCGGTCGAGCAGGAGGACGTCGACGTGGTCGGCATTTCGATGCTCAACGCCGGACACCTGACGCTGGCCCCCCGCATGGTCCAGGCGCTGGCGGACGCCGGACTGGACGTGCCGGTGGTGATCGGTGGCATCGTCCCCGACGAAGACCGACCCGCCATGGCCGCCGCCGGCGTGGCCGGGGTGCTCGGTCCGGGGGCTTCGGCCGACGAGGTCGTGGCCTGCATCCGGGCGGCCGCCGACACCCGGAGCTGATCGGCGGTGCCCGGGGAGACCAGGTCCATTGCCGAACTAGTGGCCGCCGCCCGGGGTGGCGAACGTCGGGCCACCGCTCGGCTCCTGACCCTCGTCGAACGGGGCGGGCCACCGGCCGACGAGGTGGCCGAACGGGCCTGGTCGGAACTCGGCGAAAGGGCTTCTGGCGGAGCGACTGGCAACGGGCATCGTTCCCACGTGATCGGTCTGACCGGGCCACCGGGTGCCGGCAAGTCCACCCTGGTCGCCGCCTGGACAACCCGACTGGTCGAACGGGGGCGACGGCCGGCCGTACTCGCCGTCGATCCATCGTCCCCACTTACCGGGGGTGCCATCCTTGGCGACCGGGTTCGCATGGCGGAGGCCACGGCTTCGGGCGTGTTCATCCGATCCATGGCCACCCGGGGTCATGCAGGAGGCCTAGCGCTCGCTGTGCCCGGCATGGTGCGGGTGCTAGAGCTGGCCGGATTTGACCCGGTGATCGTCGAGACGGTGGGCGTCGGCCAGGTAGAGGTCGACGTGGCCTCCACAGCCGACACCGTGCTGGTGGTGGTGACCCCGGGCATGGGTGACGCGGTGCAGGCCAACAAGGCCGGTCTACTCGAGGTGGCCGACGTG
>DPMC01000108.1:0-2586 GCA_003541675.1 Acidimicrobiaceae bacterium
AGCAGGATGACCGGCGTGGTGGCCGAGAGGATGGTGGCTACACCGGTATCGCCGTGCCCGAGCGACCACAGCAGCAGCGACATGCCCACCACCATGGCCACGAAGCCACTCCCGGCAAGCCGAAGATGGTCCAATGGCAGCAATGCGCCGCGCCGTGCCGGGCGAGCCAGCCGGTCACCGGGTCGGGCGAAGACCCAGAGGGCGATCGTGGCTATCACCACCCGGGCGGCGGCCACGGCCAGCGTGTCGGCTCCACCGTCGAGGATCGGCTTGACGGCCAATGCCCCGAGGGCCTGACCGAGGGCGCCGATACCGGCCCATGTCGCCCCGACCAGCAGTGATCCTTCGACCCGTTCGAAGACGTCGGTGTGGGTTCCGCTGCGTGAGCCGAAGTTCACGGCCAGAGTGATCCCGGCCACCGTCAGGACGGCGCCGACAAGAGCCCATGGGGCGAATGACTCGTCGAACAGCAGCACGCCACCCACCGCGGCCAACGGGGCATTGCAGGTGAACAGCACCGACGTTCGACGGGGACCGATCCGTGCCATGGCGGTGAACAACGCCAGATCGCCCACCAGGATCCCAACCAACCCCGACACGGCCAACAGGCCCAGATCGGACGCGTCGAGGGTCGTCCAGCCTCCGGTGGCGGTGACTAGGACGAGGAGCATGGCACTGACGTACAGCATCCGAATGCGGCAGAACCGGGGACCGCCGAGCCGACGCACCGGTTCGGCGGCGATGAGGCTGCTGCACGCCCAGGACGTGGCAGCCAGAAGAGCGGCGATCTGATAGGGCAGATCGGCAGTCCACCACCGGTGATCCGTTTCGGCACCATCGGATATGGGGCATCGGGTGTGGGTTCCGAGGTGCGGTGCCGTGCGAGGATGCGCGCATGGGTTCTGAACTACGGGCGTTCGAAGGCGAGGACGCCGCCGAAGAGCGAGCGACCGGAGGTTGTGCCTGCGGTGGAGTCCGCTACCGGGTCACCGGTGGGCTCCGTGACGTCGTCCACTGCCACTGCGAGCCGTGCCGGCGGATAACCGGCCACCACATGGCGGCCACCGCGGCGCGAGCTGAGGACCTCCACCTGGAGTCCGACGAAACGCTCCAGTGGTACCAGCGAACCGAGACCGTCCGGTACGGGTTCTGTTCGGCGTGTGGCGGCACCCTGTTCTGGGAGGCCACCGACAAGGCGAACCGTGTGTCGATCGCCGCCGGCACCCTTGACCAGCCGTCCGGCCTGCGAACGGGGGTGGCCATCTACGCTGGCGATGCCGGCGACTACCACCACCTCGACCCAACGATCGAGACTTTTGATGGCGACCAGGCCGTCGACTAACCGTCCATCATCGAGCCCAGGGTGGACCAGGTCTGACCGCCTCTCGAACTCCACGGGGGTACCCGGTGGGGCGGGGTGCCGGATCTATGCTCCGACCATGCGCAGGCTCGCCTTTTCCCTGACCGTTCTCGCCTTGGTTGCCACCGCCTGTGGCGGCTCCGACGACGATCCTGTCGTCGTCCCGGCCACCACGACGGCCATCTTCGCTACCACCACGGTTGATGTACCGACCGGCGACGCCTCGGCCGCCACGACCACGACTGAGGCCGTATACGAGGCGCCCACGACCACGACCACGACCACGATCACAGCGGCGCCGGCCACCACCACGGAGGCACCTCCGGAGGTCGCCGAGTCGGTGACCGTCGAGGCCGGCGATTCGCTGTCCAAGATCGCCAAGCGGTTCGGCACCAACGTCGACACGCTGGTTCGCATCAACGAACTGTGCGACGCCAATCAGATCTTCGTCGGACAGGTCATCCTGCTCACCGATCCGGATGCCGACGAACCCGCCGAGGAAGGCGACGTTCTCATCGTGACCGTCATGGCCGGGGATTCGTTGACCAAGATCGCCAAGCGCCACGACACCACGGTCGAGGAGATCATGGAACGCAACGCCATCGACGACGCCAACCTCCTCTTCGTGGGTCAGGAACTGGTCATCGACGGGGACGTCCCGGCTCCTGACGAGCCTGAGGTCAACCCGAACTGTTGACGCTCCGCCTCGACGAGCGCGACGCCGCACGTCTGGCGGGAGACGAGGGTCCGGCAGTTGCCCTGGCCATGCGGGTGGTGACCCGGGTCGCCGAGGCCATGGAGGCCGACCGACTGTTGGACGTCGTCGGGGCCCACATCGACTCCTGCCTGTTCACGGGCATGGCCGCACTCGACTTTGCCGATCGCCTGGCTGGGGGTGGCGCCCGGGTTTCGGTGCCGACCACCCTGAACGTCTCGTCCCTCGACCTGCTCCACCCCGAACTCTCCCGGGGCGATCCGGAAGAGGCCCGATTGTCGCGCCTCCTCATGGAGCGGTTTGAGGAAATGGGCTGTCGGCCCACCTGGACCTGCGCGCCCTACCAACTTGAAGATCGCCCGGCCTTCGGTGAGCACGTGGCGTGGGCCGAGTCCAACGCCATCGTGTTCGCCAACTCTGTCCTCGGAGCACGCACCCACCGGTGGGGGGACTTCATCGACCTTTGCTGTGCGATCACCGGCCGTGCGCCGGCTGCCGGCCTGCACCTCGA
>DPMC01000108.1:2987-10911 GCA_003541675.1 Acidimicrobiaceae bacterium
TCTACCCGGTACTCGGCGGCCTGCTCGGGTCGCTGGTCGGCAAGGCCGTCCCGGCCATCGTGGGCCTGCCGTCAGGGGTCTCCGAGGATCGGCTGAAGGCCGTCGGTGCCGCCGCGGCCTCGACGGGCAGCGTGGGTCTGTTCCACGTCGTGGGTAGCACGCCCGAAGCCCCCACGCTCGAAGCAGCGCTCGGAGGCCGTCCCCCGGTGGCCGAATTCCGGGTCGGGCCATCGGAACTCCGGGTCGCTCGGGACCGACTCAGCACGACCACCGATGACCACCTTCGTACGGTCAGCCTCGGCACGCCGCACTATTCGGTGGGGCAGTTCGGTCGCCTCGTCGAGGTTCTGGGCGACCGTCGCGTCCACGACGGGGTTGCCGTCTACGCCTCGACAGGTCGTGACGTGCTCCACGAGGTCGAGTTGCGTGGCTGGGCTGACCGCCTGGCCCGTGCCGGCGTCCAGTTGGTGGTCGACACCTGCACCTACTTCACGTCCATCATCGAGGACACGTCGGGTACTTCGATGACCGACTCGGCCAAGTGGGCCTACTACGCGCCGGGGAACCTCGGCGTCGAGGTGGTGTTCGGCAGCGTCGAGGACTGCGTCGAATCGGCGATCGCCGGCCGGGTGGTCCGTGACGAAGGGTTGTGGGCTCGTGCCTGAGCAGGTGCCTGCTCTGATGCTTGAGGGCCGGGCCATGGTGGCCGGCGAGGCATCGGGCCAGGTCCTCCGTCTGGACGAGCCTCTGAGTTTCTGGGGTGGCCTCGATCCGGCGACCGGCCGGATCATCGACCGGCGTCACCCCCAGGTCGGACAGTCGGTGACCAACCAGATACTGGTCATGCCCTCCGGTAGGGGCTCCAGTTCTGGAAGCAGCACCCTGTGCGAGGCGGTCCGTGCCGGGACGGGCCCGGCCGCCATCTTGATGGGCGAACCAGACGAGATCATTGCCCTCGGCGCTGTAGTGGCCGACGAGATCTACGGTCGACTGATCCCGGTGGTCGTTCTTCCGGCCGATCGGTTCGACGACCTGTCGACCGGTGTCCGAGTCGAGGTGTCCGGGGCGGTCTGTCGGGTCGGGGCGTCCGGTCAGACGGCGAGCGCGTAGCCCACAAGTCGTTCGTAGAGACTCCGGGCCTCGGCGACCACCGGTCGGAGGTGGGTTGGAACGGGTTCAGTGCTGGGCACCCCGGCCTCAAAGCCCGTGGACCGGTGGGTGCTGGCGTACCAGTGCTTGGCCCACACGCCGTCGGCGGGCTTGGGCCCGGCCGGCCACGAGAGCATGGCCGGGTCGAAGGGCAGGCCGAGGCGACCACACAACAGCCTCAGCATCGGCTCGGGTGAGGCCAGCAGTGCGGCTGAGTCGACCACGAGCGGTTCCTCGCCGGCGGCAAGCATGGCCTCCAGTAGCTCGACCTGGATGGACAACCCGGTGTCGGCCACCCCCACATCGGGGACGTTCTTCGCGAACGACGTCACCACCCGCTCCGGGTCCCGGATCAGGAGCATGTTGCGACACGATTCGAGGAAGTCCAGATCGAGGTCGACTGCGTGGTGGGCCATCTGCTTGAAGAAGACCACTGGCGTCGGATGGTCGCCGAGGATCACGTCTCGTACTACAGCTTCGCCGTCGGGATCCTGGCTGGCTAGCACCTCGGCCCTCCCGGGGTGCTGGCGCCCGGTCACCCGCAGGTAGTGGGCGTAGATCGGTTCGTCGAACACCTTGGTGTCGGCCCGTTGCCCGAAGGCGTACATGAACGACGTCGAGATGTTGCGTGGTCCCGACCAGCAGTTGATGCGAAGGGTCATCAGGAAAGCAGCCCTGGTCAGCGGGACACGTCAGCTTCGACGGCCGCCTGGTACAGGTCACGAAGTAGGGCCGTCATGGTTCCCGGGCCACCGTCGCCGATGCTTCGCCCATCGACGGCGATCACAGGAGTCAGGCCGGCGAACGTGCCGGTCACGAACGCCTCGTCAGCCGAGTAGACGTCGGTCAACGAAAACGGCTTCTCGTGGACGGTCAGCCCGGCCTGCGGTGCAATCTCCAGCACCAACTGGCGGGTGATGCCGTTCAGGTTGTAGTGCCCGGTCGACGTCCACACGCCGCCGTCCCGTACCACGAAGAAGTTGGTGGCGTTGCAGGTGGCCACCGCACCGGTCGGATCCAGCATGAGGGCCTCGTCGGCACCGGCCTCCACGGCTTGGATGAGCGCGATCACCTCGTGCAGCTTGGAGTGGCAGTTGAGACGCTGGTCAAGCGTGTCGGGCGGCGGGCGTCGCACGGTTGCCGTGAACAACGAGATGCCTGACTCCAGTACCGCCGGATCGGCCGCCTTGTACTCGGCAATGATGACCACGTTGGGCCCACCCACACAGTTCGACGGGTGCTGGGAGGGAGTTTTCTTGTCGCCCCGGGTGACCATGAGTCGTACGTGCACATCGTCGTGCATGTCGTTGTGGTCCACGGTTGCCTGCAGGGCGTTGGCCACGCCGTCCCGGGTCATCTCGATGTCGATGCCGGTGGCGGCCAGTCCGGCGAACAGGCGATCCAGGTGGCGGTCCAGGAAGGCGAACCGGCCGTGGTGCAGGCGAAGCCCCTCCCAGACGCCGTCGCCCACCAGGAAGCCGCTGTCGAACACCGACACCTTGGCCTCGTGACGGGGAAAGAACTCGCCGTTGATGAAGATCTCGACGGTGGCGTTGCGTTCGTCGGTTAGGGCCTGGTGGGTGCTGCGGGACATAGCGGGAGCGTACCGAGGGCCACCACCGGGTGGCCGGCCAGATGTCAGCGGGCCGTTGATATGCCAACGGTGACGGAGGACACGCGACCACACCGCCGGGCAGGTAATCTTCCGTCTGCCCTTTGCCAGTGACGTCAGACGGAGCACCTGTGCCAACCCACGCCATTACGACGAAGTCAGCGCGACGACTCGTGTCCGTCGACCGCTTCCTCACCTTCATCAGGGTCTTCTTGGTGACCGTGATCGTGGTCGGGTTCCTGGCCTTCATCTGGCAGCAGTTCGACGCCGACAACCCGTTCGCCCAGTGGCGCAATCCCGGTGCCCGAGGTCTAACCGGCGACCAGTTCAAGGGCCTACTCATCTCCGGCCTCTCCCAGGGTTCGATGTACGGCCTGATCGCCTTGGGCTACTCCATGGTCTACGGCGTGCTGGGCTTCATCAACTTCGCCCACGGTGAGGTGTTCATGGTGGGTGCCATGACCGGCTTCATCGCCTCGGACAAGTTCCAGGCCAACGGGATGTGGGAGTCCAACTTCCTGCTCTGCCTGGCCCTGATCATCGTGATGGCCGTGTTCTTCTCAACGTTTACCGCGGTGGTCATGGAGAGGGTGGCCTACCGGCCGCTTCGCAACTCGCCCCGCCTCATTCCGTTGATCACGTCGATTGGTGTGTCGTTCTTCATCCAGAACTTCGTACTCGGTCTGTTCGGTCCGGCCACCAAGAGTTACCCCCGTCTCCCGGAGTGGTTGGCCAAGCAGCGATCGATCCTGACGTTCGAGATCGCCGGAACCCGCTTGCTGGTGTTGGTGGTGGCCGCCGTCTCGATGGCCGGACTCTGGTACATCGTCGAACGCACCAAGACCGGCAAGGCCATGCGAGCCGTCGCCGAGGACAAGGAGATCGCGTCCCTCATGGGGATTGACGTGAACCGCACCATCGTCACCACGTTCGCCGTGGGTGGCGCCATGGCCGGCGTGGGAGGGATCCTGTGGGGGCTCATGTTCCGGTCGGTGACCCATATGACCGGCTTCCTACCCGGCGTCAAGGCTTTCACTGCAGCGGTGGTCGGCGGCATCGGCAACCTGGGTGGTGCCATGGCCGGCGGCATCTCTCTGGGCTCAGCGGAGTCCATTGCTCCACTGGTCATCCTCGAACCGCTCGGCGTGCCGGGCGTGTCCCAACTCAAGGACGCGGTGGCCTTCACCGTGCTGGTCCTCGTGCTCCTGTTCAAGCCCTCCGGGCTCTTCGGAGAGCGGCTCTCATCGGAGGATCGGGCATGAGTACCTTGGCTGCACCCATGCCGTCCTCAGCTCTGGATCAGGACTGGCGAAAAGTTCTCCGATGGGGGTTCATCTGTGGCGGCGCCCTGATCGCCCTCTGCCTTGTCGGCATGCCCGTCGAGTTGGATCGCCGAGAAATCATCGAGCGGTACCTGAGTCTCGGCTACCTCTCAGTGGTGCTGGTCCCCCTCGTCATCGGCTGGGTATCTGCCAGCCAGGTCGTCCTGGAGGGCTTCGAGTCCCGCAAGCAGGGCCTGTTTGACCTTGTCACCGGTCTGGTGGTCGGCGTGATCGGCGGCGGGCTCCTGTCACTGCTCATGGTGGCGCTTGACACGTGGAACCTGCGGGACCCGCTGGTCAACTGGAGCCCCAAGCTCTTTCGATTCCTGACCTATGAGAACGGCATGGGCTTCGGTGCCGGTGCATGGATCGTGACCTGTGGGGTACTCGGCCTGGCTGGGGCGTCGTTGCACGTGGTGCCCCGCTTCGCCCGTCGCATCGTGGCCACCGTCATAATCGGATTGTTGTCCCTGTCGGTGCTGGAGGCTGCGGTTTCGGACGTCTCGGAGGGCTTCGGCCTGGAGTGGCTGACCGATCTGATCTACGCCAAGAAGGGTGGCCTGACCCTGACGTCGGCCTTCGTGGTCGGCGCCGTGATAGCCGTCGTGGCGGCGCTCACCGACGGCCGGGTCAAGGCGGTGACAAACCGGTACCGCGACATGGAGGGCGTCGAACGGCAGAAGACCTCCATGATCCTGTTTGCCGTGGTGGCCGTCCTGTGCATTGTCCTGCCGATGTTCCTCGGCAAGATCATGAACGAACTGCTGGCCAACGTCGGACTCTTCCTGTTGCTGGCCCTCGGTCTGAACATCGTGGTCGGCCTGGCCGGCCTTCTCGATCTCGGCTACGTGGCCTTCTTCGCCGTCGGCGGCTACACGACCGCGGTGCTCACCTCACCAAACAGCCCGTGGTTCGCCCCTGAGCTGCACTTCGGATTCAGCCTCTTCTTCGTGGTGATCTTCGCCATCATCGTCGGCCTGGTCATTGGGGCGCCCGTCATCAGGATGCGCGGCGACTATCTGGCCATCGTGACCCTCGGCTTCGGCGAGATCATCCGCCTGCTGTTCATGTCGGACTGGCTGGGCCCGTACTTCGGTGGCGCCCAGGGCATCACCAACGTGCCGGGCGTCGACCTGGGCTTCGCCATGGTGAAGGGCACCGACCCGAGGTCGGTCTTCTACCTGGTGTTGTTCTTCTCTGTGATCGCCATCTACGTGTCCTGGCGCCTGCAGGCGTCCCGCCTGGGTAGGGCCTGGATGGCCATCCGGGAGGACGAGCAGGTGGCCGAGGCCATGGGTATCAACACGGTGAGTGCCAAGTTGATGGCCTTCGTGGTGGGTGCCGTGCTGGCGGCCTTCAGCGGTGCCGTACTGGTGGCCAAGGTCGGCTCCGTGTTCCCGACCAGCTTCATGATCCTGATCTCGATCATCATCCTCGTGGTGGTGATCGTCGGCGGGATGGGCAACATCGCCGGCGTGATGGTCGGCTCGTTCGTCCTCATCGGCGTCCTTGGTGGGCCCAAGCAGCCCGGCCTGCTCCAGGAGTTCCAGAACTTCAAGCTGCTCATCTACGGGATGCTGCTCGTCTTCATGATGCTGAAGCGTCCGGAGGGCCTCGTGCCGAGCGCCCGCCGTAGTCGCGAGCTCCACCAAGAAGAGTTCCTGCAGGACGCCTGGCTCAGGGGAGACAAACCCGGCATCGACGATGACGATGACGCGGCGCCCCTGCTAGTGGGCGACGGGGGAGGGGAGGAGGAATGAGCCTTCTCGAGATCAAGGACCTAAAGATCACCTTCGGTGGACTCGATGCCCTGTCGGGACTGAACTTCCACATCGACGAGGGCGAGATCGTCAGCGTGATTGGCCCCAACGGCGCCGGCAAGACGACCTTCTTCAACGCCATCTCAGGCCTGGTGACCCCCACTGAGGGCGACATCCTTTTCGAAGACGAGACGATCGTAGGGCTCGATCCCAGCACGGTGACATCACTCGGCATCGCCCGGACGTTCCAGAACGTTCGCTTGTTCCCCAACATGACCATCCTCGAAAACGTGATGGTGGCCCAACACTGCCGGACCAGCCAGCTGGTCTACGGGGCGCTGCTCCAGACGAAGGCCTTCAAGCGCGAGGAGCGGGAGATCCGGGAGCGGGCCATCGAGGTCCTCGAGTTCTTCGGGCACCGCCTCGTCGGCTACCGGATGGACCAGCCGGCTTTCGCGCTGTCGTACGCCAACCGGCGCCGCCTCGAGATCGCACGTGCCATGGCCACCCAGCCTCGCCTGCTACTGCTCGACGAACCGGTGGCCGGAATGAACCCGATAGAGACCGCGGAGTTGACTGCCCTGGTCGGTCGGCTCCGTACCGAGTGGGGCTTCACGATCATCATGATCGAACACGACATGAAGGTGGTACGTGACGTCTCGGACCGAGTCGTGGTTCTCGACCACGGGGTGCCCATTGCCCAGGGGTCCTACGACGAGGTGTCGACCAACCCGGACGTGGTGGAGGCCTACCTGGGTCGTCCCGTGGAGGCCAACTGATGAGCGAGACCGCTTCCACCAACGGCGCCACGCCACTTCTCGAGTTCCGCCAGGTCAACACCCACTACGGCGCGGTCCACATCCTCAAGGACGTCGACCTGTCCATCTACCCGGGTGAGCTGGTCTGCCTGCTGGGCGGCAATGCCTCGGGCAAGTCCACGACGCTCAAGACCCTGCTGGGTATGGTCACGCCGACGTCGGGCGAGGTGGTGCTGGACGGCGAGGTCGTCAACGACAAGCCGACCAGCTACCGGGTCATCAACGGCATCACGATGGTTCCCGAGAACCGCCGGCTCTTCAAGCGCCTGTCAGTCAAGGAGAACCTCGAGTTGGGGGCCTACCTCCGCAACGACAAGGACGGCATCGCCGAGGACCTCGAGAAGATCTATGACCTGTTCCCACGGGTCAAGGAGCGCCTCTCGCAGAAGTCCGGCACGTTGTCTGGCGGTGAGCAGCAGATGGTGGCCATTGGTCGTGCGCTCATGTCGCGCCCGCGGGTCCTGCTCATGGATGAGCCGTCGATGGGTCTGGCCCCGGCACTCGTCCAGCAGAACTTTGAGCTGATCCAACAGATCCACGCCGACGGTACGGCCATCTTCATGGTGGAGCAGAACGCCAACATGGCGTTGTCCATTGCTGATCGGGGCTGGGTTCTCCAGACCGGCCGGGTGGTGCTCGACGACACTGCCGAGGCCCTGCTGGCCAATCCGGAACTGCGGGCCTCCTACCTTGGTGAAGGCTGAGATCCAGTTCCGTTGACCCCCGTGCCCAGGCCGACCGTTGAAGAAATGCTCGATCAAGGTGACTCTTGTGGACGGTCGGATCCGATGCCTACCCGAAACCCACCGCTGTGAGTTCTGTTGGCACCGGCCTGGCCCGGCGACCTCTTACCGTGATTACCGAACAGGCCTCGACTGTCGAAGCCGTCTGGGATGAGGGGCGACCCATCGTGGGTCCCGAGGTACTTGGTGAACTGCTTGGCTGGGAGTGGCGTGCCGAAGGCCTATGTCGTGAGACGGTTTGCGTTCCTGTCTCCGACCGCTCCCAGGTCGAAGACGTCGAAGGTATCGACATTCTGGCCGTCGCCAAGATATTGGACCGACCAACCGTGATAGACCCCGACGCCGGGCTACTGGTTGTTGGGCAACCCTCAGGTGACCGGCACGAAGTCCTTTACAAGCGCAGGGCCCCCGACTTCACGCTCCCTGACCTGACGGGGTCGCTTCACTCTTTCTCCGACTGGGTAGGCCACAAACGGCTCCTGGTGGCCTTCGCTAGTTGGTGAGGATGCGCCTTTGACCT
>DPMC01000005.1:0-2157 GCA_003541675.1 Acidimicrobiaceae bacterium
CGCAGCGGGATGCCGGTCTTGGCCGCCAGGAACTCCACCGAGCCGGCGAAGTCCAGTCCCTCGATTTCGCGGACGAAGTCGATGACGTCGCCCGACACCTGACACCCGAAGCAGTAGTAGACGCCCTTCTCGGCATTGACCGAGAAGGAGGGAGACTTCTCGCCGTGGAACGGGCACAGTCCCATCCATTGGGCGCCGGTCTTCTTGAGTTGGGTGTGTTCGGTGATGATCCGGATGATGTCGGACTCGTCGCGAACCTTCCTGACGTCCTCGTCGACGATGCCCATGGCCGGACGGTACCGCCCACCGGCCTACCCGGTCAGCCGGGCCTGTTGATCGCCTTGTCAGTCGTCCTGTCAGCGCAACAGATCAGCCGTCGCGGGCGATGAGTGCCTGGGCCACGGCCAAGCGGGCCACCGGCACCCGAAACGGGGAACACGACACCGAGTCGACCCCCGCCTCGACCAGCAGACGTATTGATTCCGGGTCGCCACCGTGCTCACCGCACACACTGACCTCTAGGTCGGGGCGGGCCATCCGTCCAGCTCGGGTAGCCGCGGCCACCAGAGGCGCCACGGCGCCTGGGTCTAGGTGGGCAAACGGGTCGGCGGGCAACAACCCCCGCTCGAGGTACGGACCCATCATCCGTTGTTCCACGTCGTCACGGCTCAGCCCGAACACCATCTGGGTGAGATCGTTCGTTCCGAAGGAGAAGAAGTCGGCATGGGCTGCCATGTCAGCGGCCAGGAGGGCCGCCCGTGGCGTCTCGATCATCGTTCCGACAGCAGGTGGTTCGGTGGGGTCCCATTCCTCGATCTCGTCCAGCACCCAGCCCCTCACGA
Organism: Acidimicrobiaceae bacterium; assembly: GCA_003541675.1. Classification (GTDB taxonomy): domain Bacteria; phylum Actinomycetota; class Acidimicrobiia; order Acidimicrobiales; family MedAcidi-G1; genus UBA9410. The sequence continues at coordinate 843 of DPMC01000005.1, forward strand.
GGGCCAACTCGGCCGCTGTCGAGACCAGTGGCACCATGATCGCTGCATGGGCGTGCGAACCGGCGGCCGCGGCGTCGTCCATGGCCCCCAGCAGCGCCCGGACCTGCATCCGGTAGAGCCCCTCACGCAATACGGCAAGGCGGACCCCCCGGATGCCCAGCATTGGGTTGTGTTCGCGCCACTCCGCCGGGGCGTCGTCGCCGAGGAACTCGTGCAGCGGCGCATCCAACAAGCGGATGGTCACCGGGAGCGGCGCCATGGCGACCAGGACGCCGGTCAGGTCCTCCCTCTGGGCGGCACCCAGCGCGGCTAGCGCCTCGGTCTCGTCGCGGGGTGAATCGGCCAGCAGGAACGCTCGCACCAGGGGAAGGCGGTCCCCGAGGAACAGGTGCTCAGTCCGACACAAGCCGATTCCCTCGGCACCGAACAAGCGCGCCCGGTCGGCATCTTCGGCCCGGTCGGCGTTGGCCCGAACCCCGATCCGCTCACCGCGTACCTCGTCGGCCCATTCGAGGAGAACGTCCAGTTCTGGCACCTCTCCGGCCTCGGCCGCCCTGACCGACTCGACCGCCCCAGCCAGTACCTCGCCCGACCCGCCGTCCACCGAGACCACGTCACCGGCGTCGACCCGAACCTCGCCCAGTACCACGTGGTCGTCACCCACCACCATCCCGACTACCCCGACCACCGCGGGGATCCCCCACCCGCGAGCCACCACGGCAGCGTGGCTGGCCACCCCACCTCGGGTCGTCAAGATTCCGGTGGCCATGCGCATGCCGATCTCATCGGCTGGCGACGTCTCGTCGCAGACCAGCAGGGCGTCCTCGTCCCGGTCGACGGCGTCCAACACGGCCTCGGCCGTCAGGCAGACGACCCCCGTGGCCACTCCGGGGCTGGCGCCCGTCCCGGCGGCCAGCAAAACGGGTCGACTCTGGCCATCGGGCGTTAGCGCGGCGGGGCCACCATGGATCAGCCTTTCAACTAGGGCTGGATCGACAGCGGCCACGGCGCGCCACCGGGCTTCGGCCGAACCGGCGGTCGTCGCCTCGGCAACCAGGGAACGCAGTCCATCCGAGCTGTCCACGCGGTCCTCAGGTGATGACATCAAGTCGCTCTGGTCGCTCAGGGACACTGGCCTCGCAGGGGCTGGGGCCGGTCAGGCCGCGAGCCGCTCCGAGAGGTAGGCCACCAGGTCGCCAATGGCCACCCGTTCCTGAGCCATCGAATCCCGTTCGCGCACGGTCACCGCCCGGTCGTCAAGAGTGTCGAAGTCGATGGTTACGCAGAACGGCGTCCCGATCTCGTCCTGGCGTCG
>DPMC01000005.1:2561-7523 GCA_003541675.1 Acidimicrobiaceae bacterium
TCGATCAACTCGGGCTTCTTGGAGAGTGGCAGCACAGCCACCTTGTAGGGCGCCAGCCGGGAATCGAGGCGGAGGACGGTTCGAACGTCGTCGTTGACCTCTTCCTCGTCGTAGGCGGCCATCAGGAATGCCATGGCCGTCCGGGTTGCGCCGGCCGCCGGTTCGATCACGTGGGGCACGTAGCGGTCGCCGGACGCCGGATCGTGATACTCGAGCTTGGTGCCGGAATGTTCGGCGTGCTGCTTCAGGTCGAAATCGGTGCGGTTGGCGATTCCCTCGAGCTCGTCCCACCCCCACGGGAACAAGAACTCCACGTCCGCTGTGGCCGTCGAGTAATGGCTCAACTCGTCGTCGTCGTGTTCGCGAAGCCGGAGCTTGTCGGTGGGCATGCCGAGGTCGTGGTACCAGGCCATTCGAGCATCGCACCAGTGGCGGTACCACTCCGGGGAGTCGTCGGGCGGGACGAAGAACTCCATCTCCATCTGCTCGAACTCTCGGGTCCGGAATACGAAGTTCCCGGGGGTGATCTCGTTGCGGAACGACTTTCCAATCTGGGCGATGCCGAACGGTGGCTTCTTTCGCGACGTGTTGAGCACGTTGGTGAAGTTGACGAACATCCCTTGGGCCGTCTCGGGTCGCAGGTAGACCTCGGCGGCCGACTCGACCATCGGTCCGGCGTGGGTCTTGAACATGAGGTTGAACTCACGGGCTTCGGTGAACGTGCCCGACTTCGAACACGACGGGCAGGTGTCAGGGTCATCGAGCTTGTCGAGGCGATGGCGGGCACCGCAGTCCCGACAGTCGACGAGCGGATCGGTGAAGTTGGCCAGGTGGCCCGATGCCTGCCAGACGGCAGGTGGCGACAGGATCGAGGCATCGAGGCCGACCACGTCGTGGCGCAACTGCACCATGGTTCGCCACCACTGCTCCTTCACATTCCGCAGGAGCAGGACCCCGATCGGTCCGTAGTCGTAGGTGGATCGGAATCCGCCGTAGATGTCGGCCGACTGGAACACGAACCCCCGACGCTTCGAGAGGTTCACCACCTTGTCGAAAAGGGTGTCGTCGTTGGAGACCATGAGAAGGCAGGGTAGCGACGCGGTTCCCCGTCACGGGGCCAGACTGAACCCATGGGTATCTCTGACCGTTTCCGATCGCCGGGAATTGATCCGACAGCGGTGATCGGTCGCCGGATCATCTCCTGGCTGCTCGACAACCTGTTCATGGCCATCGTCGTCCTGCTCGTGCATCGTGGTGACGTGGCGTTCAACTCCGACGACGGGCTGTCCATCAACCCGTCGGTCATCTGGACCGTGACCGTGTTGATGGTCCTGAACCACGTGGCGCTGACCATGACCACCGGGTTCAGCGTAGGTAAGGCGGTGACCGGACTCCGGGTGGTTCGCCGGATCGACGGTGGCCTACCGGGTTTCCGGGGCGCCGCGGGCCGAACCCTTCCGTGGATCATCCCCGTGCCGTTCATCCCGGTCATCGAGGCCGGGATGATGCTGGCCAGCCGAGGGCATCGGCGCCTCGGTGACCGACTGGCCGGAACGGTGGTCGTCGACCGGGGCTGGATCGGTGAACCCATCGCCATTCCGAGTCTCGAGACGACCCCGCAGGAGCTGTCCGATGATGCCACCCCTTCCGGGGAAGACGGGAGCAGCGGACCCTTCGTGGACTAACTCCCGTCCAGGACCCGACGGGACCGCAGCCGGCGCTCCAGGTGGTACTCCACAGCTGATGTGGCCACCCCGTCAACCTCGGCGCACACTGCCGGATCGGTGACAGCCAGTACGCCGGACAGCCCACCACCCAGCACCGCCCGCATGACCGCGATGGCCGAGGACGACACGGCACGGCCACGCCGGCAGTCGGGGCAGAGCACTCCACCTTCACCGATGTCCACTGCCACCAGCGGGTCGTCGACTCCACAACGGACACACCTGTCCAACTCTGGAGCCAGACCTTCGTGGGCCAGCAACTTCAGTAGGAAGGCCGGCACCACCAGGGCCGCCGGTCGTTCGTCGAGGGTCCGCAGGGCGCCGACCAGCATCCGGTAACGGTCTCGGTCGGCCTCACGGTCGGGCGCCACCACGTCGATGACCTCTAGCAGCGACGACGCGTCGGCAAACCTCTCGGCATCGAGGCGAAGCCCCTCGAAACGGTCGATCGTCTCGGCCTGGGTGACAATGTCGAGATCGCCCCGCCCCCGGTGAAGCTGGACGGCCACGTGGCTGGTCGGCTCCAGACGCCCACCGAACTTCGATCGGGTCTTTCGGACTCCCTTGGCCACCGCACGGACCTTTCCGTGCTCGGCGGTCAGTAGGACGATGATGCGGTCGGCCTCGCCGAGGCGCCACGTCCGCAGCACCACACCGTCGTCCCGGTACAGGCTCACCCGATTGACTCGTCCGGATCGGCGATGCCGCCGTAACGGCGATGCCGGTCCTGGAACTCCTTGATTGCCGCATAGAGATGCTCTCGCCGGAAATCAGGCCACAGCGCATTGCTGAACACGAGCTCGCTGTAGGCCAGCTCCCAGAGGAGGAAGTTCGACACGCGGTACTCCCCCGACGTTCTGATGACGAGGTCCGGGTCGGGCATCTCGGGGTCGTAGAGGTTGCGTGCGATGGTCTTCTCGGAGACTCGTTTCGTGCCGGCGTCGACGATCCGCTGCACGGCGTCGACCAACTCGGCCCGACCGCCGTAGTTGAAGGCAATGGTGAAGGTCAGGCCGGTGTTGTCCCGGGTGAGGGCGGCGGCCTCCTCCATCCTTTTGACGAGGCGTCGGGGTACCCGTCGGTCCCTCCGACCGATGAACCGGATGCGGATGTTCCGTTCATGGAGTTCCTCCTGGCGGCCGAGCATGATCTCCTCGTTGAACCGCAGCAGAAACTCCACCTCTTCGACCGGGCGCCGCCAGTTCTCCGTCGAGAAGGCGTACACGGTGAACCAACCCACCCCGAGTTCGTCAGCACCATCTAGGACCTCGAAGAGGGCCTGCTCGCCAGCCGTATGGCCATCGGTGCGGGGAAGGCCCCGCTGCTCGGCCCACCGGCCGTTGCCATCCATGACGCACGCAATGTGGTTCGGGATCCGCGAGCGATCCAGGTCCGAGGGGAGCACACCAACGAAACTACCCGCGCCCCTCCACGCTGAGTGGCCGGGCCTAGCCTCGGCGACGATGGGCGAGTCGAGCGGCGGAGCGGAAATGAGGCCGGCTGAAGTGTCGGCCATTGCCCTCGAAGAGGTCTGCGGGGCCCTCCCCGGTGGCGGTGAGCGTCGGCCCGGCCAGGAGGCCATGGCGCGCCGAGTCGCCGAGACCATCGAGTCGGGCTCACACCTGGTGATCCGGGCAGGAACCGGAACAGGTAAGTCGCTGGCCTACCTCGTTCCGGCCATCATCTCTGGCCGCACCACGGTGGTGGCAACAGCCACCAAGGCTCTCCAGGATCAGCTGGCCACCAAGGACCTGCCCTTCCTTCAGGAGCACCTGGTGCCGCATCTTGGTCGTTCGTTTTCGTTCTCGGTCCTCAAGGGACGCTCGAACTACTTATGCAGGCAGCGGCTGAACGAACTGGCGACGACCACCGCTGGTGACCAGCAGCAACTCGACGGGTTGGCCGAGACGGCCGACGTCGAGGACCTAGCCACTATCGCTGCCTGGGCTCAGGAGACTTCCACCGGCGACCGGTCCGACCTGCCGATGGAGCCGTCACCTGCGACCTGGTCGGCGGTCAGTGTCGGATCAACCGAGTGTCCCGGGGCGGCACGATGTCCCAGCGGTGATGACTGCTTCGCCGAGGACGCCCGAGCCGCTGCCGCCTTCTCCGATGTGGTGGTGACCAACCTCCACCTCTACGGGATCGATGTGGCCAGCGAGGGGGCGATCCTCCCCGAGCACGACGTGGCCATCCTCGACGAGGCCCACCAGACCGAGGACATCCTGGCGCGGGCCGTCGGCTTCGAACTCCGATCGGGTCGCTTCCAAGGACTCGTCCAACGGGCCAGGGCCATTCTCACCCGATCGACCGCGGTGGCCGACGTGTCCAACATGGCCAGCCAACTTGACGACGCTCTCGGTGGACATCTCGGCACTCGACTTGTTCCCGCGGCGTCACCTGAGGTCGCTGCGGCCCTCCGCCTGGCCGAGACCCGTCTCGGTGCGCTCCGTACCGAACTACTCGGGCTACCCAAGGACGGGCCGGGCGATGTTGGTCCCCGTCGGGAACGGGCACTTCGCTCCCTGGAGACGTTGACCGACGATGTCCGAGCGGCCCTGGACCTAGAGGGTGGACCCATTCCGGGACTGAAGGTTGCCTGGACGGAAGGCACAGTCGGACGTCCCAGCCTCCAGGTGGCACCGATCGACGTGGCCACCGTCCTGCACGAACGTCTCTGGCAGGAACGGACGGTGATCCTCACCAGTGCCACCGTCCCGGCCAACCTTCCGATCCGGCTGGGACTGGACAGGCACGACCACCGCTACGAGGACGTGGGTAGTCCGTTCGACTTCGCCAACCAGTCGATGCTCTACTGCGCGACCTCCATGCCCGAACCCCGGGACGAGGGCTATCTGACGGCCTGCTACGACGAGATTGAACTCCTGGTCAACGCAACCGGCGGACGGACCCTCGCCCTCTTCACCAGCCGCCGGGCACTGGACGCCGCCGTCGAGGAGTTGCGGAAGCGGCTGCAATGGCGGATCCTGCATCAGGACGACATGCCGCGCCCGCTTCTGATGGCTGAGTTTGCCGACGACGAGTCCTCCTGCCTGTTCGGCACCAAGGGCCTTTGGCACGGCATCGACGTGCCGGGCCCGAGCCTCTCGCTGGTCGTGATCGATCGGATCCCGTTCCCGCGCCCCGACGACCCTCTCCTCAGCGCCCGACGCGACCTCGTGGGCGAACGTGAAGCCTTCCGCCAGATCGACCTTCCCCTGGCCGCCACCGACCTTGC
>DPMC01000099.1:0-4158 GCA_003541675.1 Acidimicrobiaceae bacterium
AACTTCGACGGGTTGGAGTTCACCAACTGACCCCCGGCGGAACATCCGCCGAAAAACCCGGACCGCAGGACGAGTGGGCTAACCGACTGTCCGAGTGGGTCGACAGGTTTCAACCGATCCCAATGGTCAACTCGCCGTTGCTGCCAATCCGATTTCGCCGAGGAGACCAATGCGCTCGATCTTGTGCCCATTGGCCGGGAGGCAGATGGTCATCCCGTCGATGCCGGTGTCCATGCACGCCTGGAGTTTTTCTCCGACGGTGTCGGAATCTCCGTAGATCAGGATCATCTTGGCCATCTCGATGACCTCGTCGGACCACCCTTTTGCTGCTCCAATCTCACGTAAGTCCGATTCCGCCTCTTCCATGGTTGGGGCAACACAAACCATCTGCAGTTTGGTGACCACGATCTCAGATCTGTCGCGTCCCAGGCGGTCGCAGTGTTCCTCTAGTACTTCAAGCTTGTGAGGAATGTCGCTGACTGGGCCGGTCGCGAGGTTGGACTCGTCGGCGTACTGGGCAACCATTCGGAGTGTCTTCTTCTCACCGCTGCCACCGATCATGACCGGGATACGGGAAACAGGCCGCGGAGAGTTGACTGCCTCAGAAACCTGGTAGTGCTTTCCCGCAAGGCTCACTGTTTCCCCGCGAAGCATTGGGATCACGATCTGCAATGCCTCTTCGAGCTTTTCGAACCGGTCGGTGAACGTGCCGAACTCAAAGCCGAGGGAGTCGTGTTCGAGTTGGAACCAACCGGCACCGATCCCCAGAGTTGCCCTGCCCGATGAAACGTGATCAAGAGCGGTTACCGCCTTAGCCAAAAGGGTGGGATGCCGGTAGGTGTTGCCAGTCACCAACGCCGAGAGACGGACTGTCTTCGTGTGCTGGGCGAGTGCTGACAGGATCGAGTAGCACTCAAGCATCGGTTCTTCCGGGTTTCCAATTCCCGGAAGTTGGTAGAAGTGGTCCATGACGAAGACCCTGTCAAACCCGGCAGCTTCTGCCGCCTTGGCCTGGGCTACGACTAAATCGAAAATGCCTGCTTCCGAAGTACCTGGGTAGGTGAAGTTCGGAATCTGATAGCCGAGACGGGTCATGGATGGGTCTTTCGGGTCGCTTCAATTGTTGGCGGTGGATCATTCAACTATCCCTCTGGGCATCAGTAGCCATCAGGGCAGGCGTGACTTGATGTTCGGGGAGGGCTCGACCCTCCAACCTTCTGATCCGTAGGAAGAGATTCGGTACCCTGAGCCGTAATGAAATGGAGTTGGCGTCGTAGAGAAAATCTGGTCGATGGCGAATGGCGATGGTCGTTTGCCCGACGACAACTCATCTACGACGTTGTCGAACCGGAGCGGGTTTATCTGGAGCGGTGGCGATTCGACACACCGTTCGGTTCGATCTTCCTGCATTCCATCAATCTTCCCGACCGCGACCCCTACCCCCATACCCATCCGTTCTCGTGGTCACGCAGCCTTATCGTGAAGGGCAGTTACATCGAAGAACGCGGTCCTTATGGCGACGACGTACGCAGGTACCGCCCAGGGCAGGTCAACCGAATTGACGCGGACACCATCCACCGCATCGTCAGCACCTTGGGCGACCGTCCGGTATGGACGATCTTCGCTGCCGGCAAGCCACACGGCCGCGGCTGGGGCTTCGTCATCGACGGGAACTACCAGGACCACAAGGAGTATCTCGAGGAACGCGCGTCGCAACGGGCTCCGGCCGACGTGCCACCGAGGCCAGCCATCACCGACCTCCATGGAGCCAGCACGTGACGGACCGGAGCCTTGTCATCGACACTGACACCGCCTCCGACGATGCTGTAGCCATCGTGCTCGCGGCACGCGATCCAGAGGTGGAAATCCGCATGGTCACGGTCGTTGCCGGCAACGTCCCGCTGGATCTGGCTGTAAGAAACGCAATTGTCACCCTTGACCTCGTTGACCACTGCTCGGTACCAGTTCATGTAGGAGCTGATCGGCCCCTGCGACGGCCGCTGGAAACGGCACAGTCGGTACACGGTGAAGACGGGATGGGAGGCGCAGACTTGCCCGCCCCTTCCCGCGGGCCTAGCGCCGAGGATGCCGTCGAAGCGCTGCTTCGGGTAGCCGCGGACGAACCCGACCGGCACGGCTTGGTAACACTCGGACCACTCACCAACATCGCCATGGCCCTCAACGAGAATCCCGACCTACTCACTCGCTTCACCCACACCTACCTGATGGCTGGCTCTCCTGACGGTGTGGGCAATATGAACGCCCTCGGCGAGTACAACGTGTGGGCTGATCCGGAAGCGGCTTCCATTGTGTTCGACGCCAATGGGGCCAAGACCATGATTGGCTGGAATATCAGCCGCACCTACGCGGTCATGGCACCTCAGGAGTCGGCTCGACTCCGGTCGTGTGGCCGGCTCGGCGAGTTCGCGGTGGACATCAATTCAGAGGTCGACCGGTTCTGTCGCGGCAGAGGTTTGGTTGGTATGGATTTACCGGACCCGGTCGCTATGGCCGTCGCCCTCGACGAGTCGATCGTCACAGAATCCACAGAAGAACGACTTATCGTCGGGCTCGATGAGCCCACCCGTGGCGCGGCTCTCCCCGATCGCCGGTTCCTGGCTGATCTGCCCAATCTCCGGGTGGTCTGGCAAGTCGACGAAGCCGCCTTCAAGGACCGCCTCTACGCTGCCTGCTCCGACTGACGAATCGTGGGTCAGCCTGCTAGCGACGGCATCTCGAAGCAGTCCAGAATCCGGTCGACCCGATCAGGGTCGCCACCGACTTCCAGCGTCGCTGCGGCCACGGCCTCAGTGAGGGTCACCCAGCCATAGGCCAGGGCGTCAGCGAGGGCGGCGACGGATCGGGCCAGGTCCTCAGGCCTCGCACGCGTGGCCGTCGTCTCCATAGGCCCGTCAGGACGATGGAGTGTGCCAGAGCTTCCAGAGAACAGTGCCTTGGGAGAACAAGTCCCTCAGCCCCGTCGCCAGGCGGTGCCGCGTGGCGTGTCCTCGAGCACCACGCCGCGGGCCGTCAACTCGTCGCGTATCCGATCGGCTTCTCCGAAGTTCTTCTTCGCCTTGGCGTCAAGGCGGCGATCGACCAGGGCGTCGATCTCGGCGTCGTCGTCGGAGTTGCCACTGGCATCGGTAGGAGCGGCTCGCCCCAGCACTAGGCCGAGAACGCCAGCCAGTTCCAGGGCGGCGGTCGATAACGCAGCAGCGGCATTGTCGTCCTCGGCGTCCAACGCCCGGTTGGCGTCACGGACGGCGTCGAAGATCACGGCCAGGGCCTGTGGTGAGCCGAGATCATCGTCCATGGCGGCCCGGAACCGAGCCACTACGTCGGCGTCGGGTCCGACCTCGGGTAGGTCGGCGTTGGCCATCCGATCGGAGAACTGGTCGAGGCGGGCCAGTGCGGCGGCCGACTGGTCGAGTGTGGTCGATCCGATCTCCATGGTCCGTCGGTAGTGCGTCTGGAGCACCAGCAGACGTAACGCCCTTGGGTCCCACGTGTCGAGCAGGCCGGCCAGCGTGGTGAAGTTACCCAGCGACTTGGACATCTTCTCGCCGTCGACCTGGACCATCCCGTTGTGGACCCAGTAGCGGGCGAAGGGCCGGCCACAGCCCAGTGCCTCGGCCCGTTCATTCTCGTGGTGGGGGAAGACGAGGTCATCGCCGCCGCCGTGGATGTCAAAACTGTCACCCAGGAGGTGCAGCGACATGGCCACGCACTCGATGTGCCAGCCGGGGCGACCCGGACCCCACGGCGAGTCCCAGGTGGGTTCGCCGGGCTTGGCGGCCTTCCAGAGGGCGAAGTCCAGCGGGTCGGCCTTGTCGTCGTCGACGTCGACCCGGGCGCCTGCACCCTCGCGGAGGTCGTCGACCGAGCGGCCCACCAAAGCGCCGTACTCGCCGAGTCGATCGACGTCGAAATAGACGCCCGAATCGGTGGTGTAGGCCATCTCCCGTTCGACCAACTCTCCAATCACTTCGACCATGCGGTCGACGTACTCGGTGGCCCGGGGTCGTAGATCGGGGTGGGCGACGTTGAGGCGATCCATCTGCTCAATGAAGGTGACCTCGTAGCGGCGGGCCACCTCGGGTTCGGTCGAGTCCTCATCGGCCGCCCGGTTGATGATCTTGTCGTCGATGTCGGTGA
>DPMC01000099.1:4467-7135 GCA_003541675.1 Acidimicrobiaceae bacterium
GTCGTCGATGTCGGTGATGTTGGACACTGCTGTGACGTCCAGTCCCGTCCAGCGCAGATAGCGGACGAGCAGGTCGAAGGCCAGCGTGCTGCGGGCGTGCCCGAGATGGGGGACGTCGTAGACGGTGGGCCCGCACCAGTAGACGGATGCCTTTCCCTCTTCGCGTGGGACGAAGTCGACTTTTTCGCCAGTCAGGCTGTCAGTGAATCGCAGCACCGGATCAGGATACGGTCCGCTCGCCACCGGCCCGCCTGTGATGACCAGCCCGACTCAGGTCTGGGGTGGTTCGGTTACCGAGGGTGGACCGGGAATCACGTAGTTCGTGACCAGGATTCGGGAAGGGTGGCGTCGAGGTGGATGCCCAGTAGGGCTGCTGCGGTGGCCAGACCGGCGGCGGCTGTTGGGTCGTCGCCGGTGCCCGAGAGGATCCCCCCGGCCAGTATGTCTAGGGCTTCGCAGCCGGTGGCCGCGTCGAGGTCGTCGTCGAGTGCAGCCCGCACGGCAGCCAGCGTGGGTGCCGGGTTCGGACCCTTGGGGCGTCGGGCTGCGGTGACGAGGCGGTCGAGGCGGATGATCGCGTCGTCGATGTCGCAGTCGAACCATTCGAAGCCGGCCCGGTAGTGATGGGCCATGAGGGCTAGGCGGATGGCCCTTGGGTCGTGGATGTGTCTCAGGTTGCGTACGAAGACGAGGTTGCCCAGCGACTTTGACATCTTCGTGCCCTCGTAGGCGACCATCCCGACGTGCATCCAGTGGCGGGCGAACGGTTGGCCGGTGGCTGCTTCGCTCTGGGCGGCTTCGCACTCGTGGTGGGGGAAGGTCAGGTCGTTACCTCCGCCGTGGAGGTCGATGGTCTCACCGAGGTCGGCCATGGCCATGGCCGAGCACTCGATGTGCCAGCCCGGTCGCCCCGGGCCGAAGGGCGAGTCCCACGAGGGTTCGTCGTCGGCGCTGGCCTGCCAGAGTACGAAATCCAGGGGGTTGCGCAGGCGGGGGTCGTCGGGGTTGCCGCCCCGTTCGGCGGCGAACGCCCGCATGGTGGCTTCGTCGTAGCCGGTCATCGAACCGAAGGAGTCCCACGTGGAGACGTCGAAGAAGGTCGTGCCCTCGACGGTGTAGGTGTGGCCGTTGGCTTCGAGGCGGCCGATGAGGTCGAGCATGGCGTCGATCGAACCGGTGGCCGTGGGTTCAGACGTGGCGGGTCGCAGGTTTAGCGCGGCCAGATCGGCGCGAAAGTGGTCCATCTCCCGGGCGGCCAACTCGAGATAGTCGATGCCGAGCTCGCGGGCCTTGGGGAGAATTGAGTCGTCGACGTCGGTGACGTTGCGAACCATACGGACCTCGTGACCCAGGTCTTCCAGTCGACGGACGACGAGATCGAACGTCAGGTAGGTGAAGGCGTGTCCGAGGTGGGTGGCGTCGTACGGCGTGATGCCACAGACGTACATGGTCACCCTGGGGCCGGGTTCGAAGGGGACGACCTCGCCTCTAGCGGTGTCATGCAGGCGCATTCCCATGGCCGGCGACGGTAGTGGTCGTGGGAGGCCGATGCGGGACCCACCGGGAGAAACGGACCAGTGAACCCCTGGGTCAATCCCGCTCGAACGGGACAGAGTGTTCCCAGTCGGCCAGCAGGGTGCGAAGGGCGGTGACCAGCAGCAGGGGCTGGTCGAGCATGACGTGATGGCCGGCCAGAGGAATTTCGACGACCGGGGTGACCCGTCCGAGCTGTTCGTACATGTAGGCGCCGATGTCGGCGGTGACGAGACCGTGCTGGGCGCGGAAGAGGGCGATGCGACACGTGATGCTGGGCAGCAGGTCGTCGGCGGCAGCGCGGTCAGGCAGGAAGATCCGCGGGTCGAACTTCCAGGTGACGCCGCCGTTACAGGGGTGCAGGGATCGGGCGGCTACGTCGGCCATCACGAAGGGCTCGTAGTGGTCCTGTTCGGGCACGGTGCGGAAGCGGGCGATGGCCGTGGCGGCGTCCGGGTACACCTTGGGATTCCGGAAGTTGTCACGGCGGCCCGTATCCATCTCGGGGTCGGCCTTCACGACGGGCGAGTCGATGACTACGCCGCCGGCTAGGCGGTCGGAGTGGCGGGCCGCGGTGGCCAGAGTGACGAAGCCGCCCATGGAGTGGCCGATGACGATTGGCAGGCCGGCCATGTCGGCGGCGTCGGCGACAGCTACCACCTCGTCCGTCCAGGCGTTGAGGGAGTAGACGGCACGACGGTCGCTGTCACCGTGACCGGACAGGTCGATCGCCGCGATGCGGTAGTTGCTGGCGAACAGGGCGGCCACGTGAGTCCACCAGTGGGCGTGGGCGGCGCCGCCGTGCACGAAGACGAGGCCGGGCCGGTCGGGCTCGCCCCAGGTGAGGTAGTGGATGTCGGCACCGTCGACAGTGACGGTGCTGTCACCGTGTGGGACGTCTAGCGCGTGTCGGTACCAGGCAGGCGCGTCTTGGTGTGAGGTCGGGCCCTGCGGGGTCGGGTCTAAGGGCTGGTTCATGGCGCCCTCGACAGGAATCGAACCTGTGGCCTACCGCTTAGGAGGCGGTCGCTCTATCCGACTGAGCTACGAGGGCGAGGGCGGCGCGTTATGTGGCGCGTTACTGCCGATAACGGTCTTCCTCGCTGTCAAGGTTACCGGTGGGCCCGGTTTGGCC
>DPMC01000295.1 GCA_003541675.1 Acidimicrobiaceae bacterium
ACCAGGTCTTCGACGGACTCGATACCCACCGAGATCCGAATCAGGTCGTCCGGTACCTCGAGGGCCGACCCTGCAGCCGAAGCATGGGTCATCACGCCGGGGTGCTCGATGAGCGATTCCACGGCACCGAGCGACTCGGCGAGGGTGAACACTTCGGTGCTGACCGCCACTTTCTCGGCGGCTTCCCGTCCTCCAGCGAGACGAAACGACACCATGCCTCCAAAGCCGTCCATCTGTCGTCCGGCGATCTCATGACCTGGGTGTCCCTCGAGCCCCGGGTAGAGCACGTGGGACACTCGGGGGTGTTGGACTAGAACCTCGACGATGGTCGACGCGTTGGTGCAGTGCCGGTCCATGCGCACAGCCAGGGTCTTCATGCCCCGTAGCACCAGGTAGCAGTCAAATGGCCCAGGGACGGCACCCACCGCGTTCTGAACGAAGCCCAGATGGTCGGCGATCCGGTTGTCTGAGGTGGCGACGAAGCCGCCGACTACGTCGCTGTGGCCCCCGAGGTACTTGGTCGCCGAGTGCACTACGGCGTCAGCGCCAAGGGAGATCGGGCGTTGAAGGTAGGGCGTGGCAAAGGTGTTGTCGACCACCACGGTTCCTCCGAGCTCGTGGACAACGTCGGCAACTCGGTCGATGTCGATCACGGTAAGCAGCGGGTTGGTGGGGGTTTCAAGCCATACCATTCGGGTCTCGGGTGTCCAAGAATCCCGAATGGCGTCCGGATTCGTCAGGTCGACCGCAGTGTGTCGGATTCCCGCGGCGCCATGGACCTTCGAGATCAGACGGAACGTTCCGCCGTATGCATCGTCTCCCAGCAAGACCTGATCTCCGGGCTCGAGCATTCGCAACAGGGCGTCCTCGGCGGCCAGCCCACTTGCGAAGGCGAAGCCGTGCGATGCCCCCTCCAAGCTGGCTAGGCACTCTTCATAGGCGTGCCGGGTTGGGTTTCCGGTCCGTGCGTATTCGTAGCCAAACTTTGGTTCTCCCACGGCATCCTGGGCGAACGTGGTCGACAGGGCTATCGGAGTGACTACTCCTCCGGTTCGGGGATCATGTGGCTGCCCAGCGCGGACAGCCCGCGTCTCAAATCCGTAGTCGTCCGGGTTCTCGAATCCCGAAAGCAAGGGGTCACCCCCCATGGCAGGCCCAGTCACTTCAGGTCCTCTCGGCGTGGGGGGACAAGAAGCCCAGGAGGTCGGTTCGCGACACGATCGTTCTGGGTCTCCCACCCTCGAGGACCAGCAGCGCCGGGGCATGCTCAAGCAGTTCGGCGGCCCTGTCGATTGGCTCACCGGCCCCGATGGTTGGTAGGGCGGTCTGCATGACGTCCTCAACCGGCTTGTCCAGAATCTCGTCGGACTGGTAACTCTGGGTCATCAGCCAGAGTTCGGATACCGAACCAATCACTTCGGCGGCCGACAGCGGCATCTCGCCCTTGGCCACTGCGATCTGGGACACCCCGTACTTGCGCATAGTCAGCGCTGCGTCGCGCACAGTGTCTTCCGGACTGACATAGATGAGCTCTGGCAGATCACCGACGCGGGTTTCAAGGAGGTCGGAGATCACCGTGCCGTCCACTCGGTCGAATCCCATGGTGGCCATCCACCCGTCGTCGAACACCTTGGTCAGGTAGCCGCGCCCAGAATCAGGGACCAGTACGACCACCAGATCATCTGCGGTCAACCCGGCAGCCACCTCGAGCGCTGCAGCGACTGCAGTGCCCCCCGACCCGCCGATCAGCAGCCCTTCCTCTCGGGTGACGCGGTGGGCCATGGCGAACGAATCGGCATCGCTCACCGGCACCGTCGCGTCGACCACGTCAGGGTGGTAGGTATCGGGCCAGAAGTCCTCACCTACCCCCTCTACCAGGTACGGGCGTCCCGATCCCCCGGAGTAGACCGAACCTTCAGGGTCGCCGACCACGATGGTCACGTTCGGGTTCTGCTCCTTTAGGTAACGGCCGACGCCGCTGATCGTTCCACCGGTTCCGGCTCCGGCCACGAAGTGTGTAATGCGGCCCTTCGTTTGTTCCCAGATCTCGGGTCCGGTGGTCTCGTAGTGGGCCTGGGGGTTAGCCGGGTTGAAGTACTGGTTTGGCTGGAAGGCACCGGGGGTTTCATTCATGAGCCGCTCGGCTGTCGAGTAGTAGGACTGCGGGTCCTCGGGTGGAACGGCGACGGAACACACGACAACCTCGGCTCCGTAGGCCCGTAGTAGTGAGACCTTCTCGGTGCTGACCTTGTCGGTCATAACGAACACGCACTTGTAGCCGCGTTGAGCGGCAACGATGGCTAGACCGACCCCGGTGTTGCCTGATGTGGGTTCGATGATTGTCCCACCGGGCGCAAGGAGGCCAGCCTTTTCGGCAGCGTCGATCATTGCAACGGCTGGTCGGTCCTTGCTGCTGCCGCCTGGATTGGTGGTTTCAAGCTTGATGACCACCGGGCAGGCCAGGCCGGCACCCATGCGTGACAGGCGGACCATCGGCGTCTTGCCAATTAGTTCAAGGACGGAATCGGCGATGTCAAGGTCGGTGAGGTCCATAGGAAAATCTGAGTGACTTGGGTGGCTCTTGGTCAGCGGTCGTTGGTTTAGACGGCGCACGCCATGTCGGCGCCACAGCACATCGGGGACTTGATCTTCCCGTGGCCATTGGGACACTTTGAGACCTCAACGGTAGAGCCGTCGTCCTTGTCCAAAATCGCGTCAACTAGGGGTTCATCGCATGCGCCACAAGTGGCGTTTACGGACATTCCGCACGAGCTGCAGGTATAGGTAGCCACAGGGGTCCTTACTCTTTAGACGACGGTCGACACTTGTTCGGTGTCTGCGGGTGAGAATCCCGCTTCTAGGAACAGTACAGCCCTTCACTGGAAGAGCTCATGGCGAACCACGTCATTTCAGTGAGCTTTGGTGCTGACGAATCGGTGGTGGCCACTGGTGTTTGCGGACAGCCGACACGCCATCGGTAGTGCGAACAGTCTGTCTGCCTGGAACGCTTCTCGTGCGAGGTGATTGATGGGGTCTGGTGCACGGTCGGCAATGGCCGGTCGAATCAGGCTTTGGTTGGGGCTCCGACAGGCTGGTTGTAATCGACTTTGGTGGGCCAGTCGAACAAAGGGTCGGTGGGTGAGAGGCCGCCGTGGCTCCGGTCAGGCGATCGAGCGTGCCCGGATGAGGTTCAGCGCACTACCGGCCTTGAACCATTCGATCTGGTCGGCCGAGTAGGTGTGCCGGCAGCTGATCCGGGTCTCGGTGCCGTCAGGAGCGGCGACCACCACGGCCACCGGTACGTTGGGTGCCAGGTCGGCCACCCCGACCACCGATATGCGGTCCTCGGGCCCAATCAGGTCGTAGTCGGCGGGGTCGGCGAAGGTCAGCGGTAGGACGCCCTGCTTCTTCAGGTTCGTTTCGTGGATTCGCGCGAACGAGCGGGCAATGACCACCTTGGCGCCACGGAAGCGGGGCTCCATGGCTGCGTGCTCACGCGACGACCCCTCGCCCATGTTCTCGTCGCCGATGGCCGCCCAGGCCACGCCGGCCTCGTGGTAGCGGCGGGCGATCTCCGGATAGGTCCGGGTTTCACCATCGGTGACGTCCCAGCCGGTGCCCACTTCGCCAGTGAAGGCGTTGACGGCTCCCATGTAGACGTTGCCCGAGATGTTCTCGAGATGGCCCCGGTACTTCAGCCACGGGCCGGCCATCGAGATGTGGTCGGTGGTGCACTTGCCCTGCGCCTTGACCAGAACGGTTAGGTCGGTCAGGTCACCACCGTCCCATGCCGCGAACGGTGTCAGTAGTTGCAGGCGGTCACTCGTCGGTGACACTTCGACCTGGATGTCCGAACCGTCGGCCGGCGGGGCCTGGAAGGTCTCTTCCCCCGGGTCGAAGCCGTCGGCGGGCAGTTCCTCGCCGTCGCCCACCGTGAGGCGGACCTCGTCGCCGGCCTCGTTCAGCAGTGTGTCGTTGGCCGGATCGAAGTCGAGTCGGCCGGCGATGGTCAGGGCGATCACCGTCTCAGGGGAGGTCACGAACGCGTGGGTCGTGGCGTAGCCGTCGTTGCGCTTGGGGAAGTTCCGGTTGTAGCTGGTGACTATGGAGTTGGGGATCCCGTCGTCGAGGTCCTGACGGTCCCACTGGCCGATACAGGGCCCACAAGCGTTGGCCAGCACCTGGGCGCCCAGCGCCTCGAAGTCGGCCAGCAGGCCGTCTCGCTCGATGGTGGCCCGGACCTGCTCGGAGCCAGGGGTGATGAGTAGTGGTGCTTTGGCGGTCAGGCCCTTGGCGACGGCGTCACGGGCGATGCTGGCCGCCCGTGTGATGTCCTCGTAGCTGGAGTTGGTGCACGAACCGATGAGCCCGGCACTGACCTCCAGCGGCCAGCCCTCGCGCTTGGCCTCGGCCCCAAGGTCTGCGACCGGACGGGCCAAGTCGGGGGTGTGGGGGCCGTTGATGTGCGGCGACAGGGTTGACAGGTCGATCTCGATGACCTCGTCGAAGTAGGAGCCGGGGTCGGCCTCAACCTCGTCGTCGGCTCGCAGATGGTGGGCCACGGCGTTGGCGGCGTCGGCCACGGCCTCACGACCCGTCGACTTGAGGTAGCGGCCAATGGCGTCGTCATAGGCGAACATCGAGGTCGTGGCGCCGATCTCTGCTCCCATGTTGCAGATGGTGGCCTTCCCGGTGGCCGACATGCTCCGTGCACCTGATCCGAAGTATTCGACAATGGCACCGGTGCCGCCCTTCACGGTGAGGATGTCGGCGACCTTCAGGATCACGTCCTTCGGGGCTGTCCATCCGTTCAATTCGCCGGTCAACTTCACGCCGATCAACTTGGGCCAACGCACGTTCCACGGGAATCCCGTCATGACGTCGACGGCATCTGCGCCGCCTACGCCAACCGCAACCATCCCGAGTCCACCGGCGTTGGGGGTGTGGCTGTCGGTCCCGATCATCATCCCGCCGGGGAAGGCGTACTGCTCGAGGACGACCTGGTGAATGATCCCTGAGCCGGGCTTCCAAAAACCGGCGCCGTAGCGGGCGCAGACCGAAGCCAGGAAGTCGTAGACCTCGCGGTTGCCGTCGAGGGCGGTGGCTAGGTCCAACTTGCCGTCATCGCGAGCTTCGATGAGGTGATCGCAGTGGGTGGTCGTGGGGACCCGGACCTCATCGAGGCCAGCGGTCATGAACTGCAGCCAGGCCATCTGGGCCGTTGCGTCCTGCATGGCAACCCGGTCCGGTCGTAGGTCGACGTAGGAGACGCCGCGCTCGAGGCCGGAGGCCTCCGGATCGTCAAGGTGGTTGACAAGCACCTTCTCAGCCAGGGTGAGAGCACGGCCCAGACGGCGACGGCCGGTGGCTACCCGCTCGTCGAGAGTCGCGTAGACGCCCTGGATCAATTGGATGGGGGTGGATGCTGCGACTGTCATAGGGGTGGATTCCTCTAGGTGGGACGGCGGGGTGCGGTGCGCATCTCGCAGAGGCTGGGCGGTGGATTTCGAAGAATGCAGGTGATCCTGGTCGGATTTTTTATCAATGTTCCAAGATTATCGATGTGGTTGGTTGGGTAGGGGAGTCGAGTACCCAAATAAAGCCAGTAGTTGGGTTAAAAGCGAAGTGCGAGGGCAATAACGCTGGTCAGAGCGCCGGCCAGCGACGTCGGCGACGTTGTGAACTGCGGTCACGGTCGCCAAGGGCCCAGGCTCGACGCCATGCCCCCACGTCGGGTCCGGTTAGGCCGGGCGAGGTGCCGGCGTGGGCACGAATGCGGGCCTGGTACCAGTCCGACGTCGCCTCGTCGCCGAGAGCGGCCACTGCGGCCTGCAGGCGGACGGCGAATGCCCGGGCGCTCTCATCGTGGTTGGCCGTCAACGGGTCGCCGAACGTGACCGTTGTGCGTGACGGACGGGGCAGGGTTCGTCCCTTACGCAGAATCCGACCGGTGCCCTGCAGGTGGATGGGTACGACAGGCACACCGCAGCGGATGGCCAGATAGGCGGCTCCGCCCCGGAACTCCTGGCCCCACCCGTCGGGGCTTCGACCGCCCTCCGGGTACAGGAGGATCGACCACCCGTCGTCGATCAACCCACGGGCCATGTCGGCCGACTTGCGCCCGACCTTGCTGCGTTCGATGGGCACGGCGCCGATAGCCAACGCTGAGACAGCGCCGGACATCCGGTTGCTGAAGAAGTAGTCGGCGGCCGCTCCGACCACGATGCGGTGGCGCCACGGCTCGGGGATCGACGTCAGCAGCAGCGGCGTGTCAGCGTGACTGTGGTGGTTGGCCACGAAAACCACGGAACCGTCTAGGCAGTCGAGCCGGTCGAGGCCTCGTCGGGCGGGTGACGCCAGAACTGCCATGGCCGGGCGCATCACCGATTCGAGGATGGCGGCTCTGGCCACCCGGGCTGGATACCGACGTGCCCACCCGGTGTCGTAGTCGGCCCCCAGGCCGTGGTCGGGCGACGGTGGCTCGATACCGGTGGGCACGGGCGCTGCACGCCACGGGAAGCCGAGGCCGCCCGCCATCGAGCGAGCCTTCGCCACAGATCGGGCCGCAAAACTCATTGGGCGGTTCCCACGACTCAGGTCACGTCTGCCATCAGGATGGGTGGGTTCTTCATATGGGTGATGGTCGGCTGAGGACCCACCACGTCAGATGCCATCTCCAGGGCGTCCTGCAGTGTCGACGCCGACTGGAAGCCCATGCGGCGGACGGCCGCCGGGTCCCCACCGACGATGATGACCCGCCCGAGGTGCTGCAGGGCATGGCTGCCCCAGTACCACATGTAGAACGGGTGCACACCGTGGTAGGCGTATGAATTGCGGTACAGGTGGATGTACCACTCGTCCTCGGCGAACTGCTTTTCGTATTTGCGCTCGATCTCTATCGGATCGGTGGTATCGGCCAGAACCTGCTCGAAGAAGTCGATGTAGCTCGGGTGGTGGATCGGGTTGAACTCCCAAGGGGTGGGGTGGCTCATGATGAGCACACCGCCTTCGCGCACCAGCGGCTTCCCCTTGTAGAGGTTGAAGAAGTACCCGAGCCCGAGACACATGACGAGGATCGGGTTCATGATCGAGTTGACGTTGTACGGACAGATATAGGGAAGGCCCATGGTCAGGATGTCGGTTTGGCCTTCGACGGGTACCAGTTGCTGGCGGTACACGTTGGCCGTGGTGACCTCGTGGACGGCCTCAACCTCACCGGCCTGCACCGAGGTGAGGGCGTAGGGCGCCTGCCACGACGAGAAGACCTTTCGCTTGGTCTTGGTCGGCATGATCTCCAGGCCGGCCTTCATGCCGAGGAACTGCATGCGGTCACGGGCCGACCATTCCCATTCGCGCTTTTGGAGGAGAGCGAGCGGGCCTTCCCGGCCGAACGTGTTGTTGTTGACCGTCGTCTCGATCTGGAAGATCTTCACGCCGGCGTCCCGAACAACTTTGCCCATCCGCCAGTTGGAGGCGTGCAGTTCAGAGTTTTCGCGGTCCATGAACGATTTCGAGTTTTGCATGGTCTTGACGTTGTGGTGGTGGCGCAGGCCGGTGTAGCCCGATAGGCCGGTGGCCGTGCTCTTGTGGCCGCCGTCCATGGCCACCAGGTTGATGTTGACGTAGACGAGAAGGTCGCTTTCGGCGGCCCGCTTGCTGAACTGGACGTCCTCGCCGTGGGGGGTCTCGCCGAGCACCACCATGCCGTCGGGATCCTCGGCATCGTGGTTGTAGAGGCGACCATCGGGGGCGAAGGCGTCGTACACCCGGTCGCCCACCGCGTGGCGCAGCTCGTCTTCGGTCATCCGCCGGTGGATGGCCAGGGCGGCGATGAGGTGTACGTCGTCGACACCGGCCTCGGCGGCCAGGTCCAGTACAGCTTCGATGATCCGCTGGCGGATGTCAGGCCGCCGCATCGGCGGCAGGGGCAGGGAGATGTCGTCGAAGGCAATGGTGAGCTTCATGCCCGCGGTCAGTAGGGCCGGCAACGGGTCCGAATCGCCGATCGGGTTGAGGAGGGCGTGGCGGATGGCGCCGTCCGGGTCGGGGAGGCCCTCCAACGGTTCGGCCGGATAGATGACACGGGAGCGGTCGGACGGCAACCTCTCGAGTCGGAAGCCCTCGCCGTGGTGGAA
Source organism: Acidimicrobiaceae bacterium (assembly GCA_003541675.1). GTDB lineage: Bacteria > Actinomycetota > Acidimicrobiia > Acidimicrobiales > MedAcidi-G1 > UBA9410. Next base: position 8,136 of record DPMC01000295.1, read on the forward strand.
CACGATCGGCGGGCTGTTGCGGTCGACGTCGAGCACGAAACCCGGTCGGGGTGCGAGATGTCCGGTCATGGGAGGTATCCAGTCACAGGAGGCGTTCCTTCTCGTCGCGGAGGTCAAAGGCGATCTTGGTGGCGCCCCGGCGCCCGGCCGAGGCCGCATGCTCAAGGGCGTCGCGGTAGCGGGCAAGGGGGTAGGTGGCCGACACGAGCGAACCGAGGCTGGCAGCACCGACGAGGTCGGCGGCCAGGTCGAAGGTGCGGCGCTCGGTACCGTCAGGAAGCGTCTCGGTGCCGTACGTGTAGGCGCCCACCAGGGTGATCTCGCGGTGCCAGAGGGGAGTCAGCTCGAGGGAGACCTCAGCGGGCATGCCGACGAGCACGATGCGACCCCTTGGGCGGACGATGGCCAGCGCGTCGGTGAGGCTGGAAGAGGATCCGACGCAGTCGATGACCACGTCAGCGCCACCGGTGAGTCGATCCACCAACCCTTCGGTAGGGGTCTCGCCGAGCCCGGGTGCGCCGATGGCCCGGCTTCCGGTGATCCGACGGACGGCCCGACGGATCTCATCGGGAGCGACCACTTGGTCTGCGCCCAGGGCGGCGGCCTGTCGACGCTGTTCGGGGTAGCGGGCGGTAGCCACCACGGTGCCGGGCGTCGCGTGCGCCCGGAGGGCGGCCAGGGTGACCAAGCCGAGGGTGCCGGCTCCCAGCACGGCTACCACGCCGCCTTCGGGTACCTCGGCCATCAGTGCGGCATGCACCCCGCAGGCCGTGGGCTCAACCATGACGGCCGCTTCGTCGTCGAGGGTCTCGGGAACGGGATGCAACTGGCTTGGGTGGGCGTTGAATGCCGTGGACCAGCCGCCCCCAGTGTCGTGGCAGGAACCGATCTGGATCCCCGGTCCGAGGTCGCCGAACGAAGTGTGTTCGCAGTTACCGAGGTGCCCCTCCGCGCACGGGGTGCACGTCGGATCGAGGTTTCGGCTGACGCAGCCCAGAACCGGTTCCAGGACGACCCGGGAGCCATTGTCAAGGTCGCCGACCACCTCGTGGCCGGGGACGAACGGGAACGACACGAGGGGTTCGAAGTAGCGGGCCGAGCGGCCGTCAACGGTGGCCAGATCTGAGCCGCAGATGCCTGATAGACGGGGGCGGACCCGCACCCAGTCGGGGCCGGGCGTCCGAGAGGTGTCGAGGTCGACGAGCTTGAGGGGTCCGGCGGACGCTCCCCGGCCGGGCGTGATGCTGCCGGCCACGCGGGCCGCCGCGTAGCGGGGCAGGTTCCGGCGGAACTGCAGGGCCTTCATCTGGTAGTGCCCACGGTTCGCATCGGGGCCAGTGGTAAAGGACTGCGGTACATGCCGGGCGACTTCTGGAAGTCCTCGACGAGCCAACCCCGCTTGCGGGCGATGCCGGCCAGGCGGGTCTCCGGGTTGACGGCGACTGGGAAGCCAACGGCCTCGAGCATCGGAAGGTCGCTGGCCGAATCCGCATAGGCCACCGACTCGCTTAGGTCCAGACCATGGGCTGCGGAGTAGTCGACGAGGGCCTGGTAGCGAGCCTCGCCAGTCGGTGGCACGGAGGTGAGTTGGCCGTCGTATTTGCCATCCACCACGCCCAACTCGGCACAGACGATGTCGTCGAAGAGCGGGCGGAACGGCTCGACGACGAAGTCCAGGGCACCGGTGATGAGTAGTGTGCGGTGGCCCAGAGCCCGGTGCTCGCGTACCCGACGGATGGCCGCCGGAAATGACTTGGCCAGAATCATCTCGCTGAACTTCTCGGTGGCGTCGATGGTGATCTGATCGACGGGGGCCCCATCGTACCGACGGTAGAAGTGACGCAGGAAGTCGCTGCGATCCTTCTTGTCGAGCGACAGCAGGGCGGGTGCCTCGGCTACCAGCCCGGCCACGAAGCGGACCCGGTCGCGACCACGTAGGCGTCTGCTGCCCAGCCACGCATAGCTGGCGACCACGTTGGACGCGATGAGAGTGTTCTCCAGATCGAAGGCGGCCAGGTGGCGTTCTGGGGCCAGGGCCTGGCGGCGTAGGCGGGCCGATCGGCTCTCGCCGCCCCGGGACGGTGGCTTCATGGGGACCCGGCCGGCCTTGACGACCGATGGGAGGTGGACGTCGGGGACGTAGGCCTCCCAGTCGATGATCCGGGGGTCGAAAGCGAAGGCCGCCTGGTCGGCGTCGTCGAGCGAATCCCAGAGGGCTAGTAGCCGGTCCAGTCCGTATTCGGCCTCGCACTCGGCGTAGGCGCCGTACAGGTCGACGTAGCCCTCAGCCCGCTGGATCAGCTCTCGCTGCTCCTCGAGGCGGGTGCCCACCAGAGCTTGGCGGCCCCGTACCGGTAGGACGTCGAACACCTTCTGGGCATGGTCGAGCATCGTGGCGGCCCGTTGCAACTGTTTCTTGACCCGGCCCCGGCCAGGGAACGACCACTCGGGCACCGGGATGGGCTGGCCCATGTCGTCGTAGATGGGGTGTTCGGTGAACCACTCGCGCACCTGGTCGACCAAGGTGCCGTAGCGAAGCGGATTGACCGAACCAGAGGCCACCTGGACGATGTCGGGCCCACCGTCCGCTGCCAGGGGCCCGCGGGCAGCTACCGCGCAGATGGCGGCCACCACGAAGTCGACCGGGATGACGTCGATGGTTCCTTCGGGAACGCCGGGGAACTCCTTCAGGAGGCCACGGGCGTACGAGATGATGACCGGCTCGGCCATTCGGAAGCCACGGATCCAGCCGGGTGATGGGTCGGCAACGGCCGATTCGATGATCGCCGGACGGACCACGCTGACGGGTACGGCGCCTCGGGACTCGGCGGTGGCGATCTCGCCGAGGGCCTTGGTGTAGGC
>DPMC01000102.1:0-298 GCA_003541675.1 Acidimicrobiaceae bacterium
TGATCAGCGCCGGAAGCTGCAGGAGTTGGAAGTGGGTCAGTCCGAAGAAGGCAGCCGAGACGACCAGCGCAACCCGTCGGGCCATCCGTGCCTCCAACACCCGCAGCGCCATCCCGCGGAAGAAAAGTTCCTCGGCCACGGGTGCCAGCACCACCACCATCAGGACCAGCAGGGCGATGCCGAGCCCGTCGGCCCGGTCGACCAACTCGCGGGCCGGCCCCGAGATATCCAGGTCGTCGGTCAGCAAAAGGATCGGGAGGTAGATGGCCGGGACGACTGCCACCTGAGCCACCACGCC
>DPMC01000102.1:677-2660 GCA_003541675.1 Acidimicrobiaceae bacterium
GCCCAGCCGAAGTCGGCCCACCTGACCCCACGGACCATCACCAGCCACGCCGGGACCCCGACCAACCCCACGTACAGGGCACCCTGGATGAGCGCTCCCACGGCCAGACTGGGATCCTTGGCCGTTTCGTCACCCGCGATGGCCACGACCACGCCCAGGGCCGCCACGGTGGCTATCAGGCCGACCACCCATCCGACCGCCACGTGGCCCAGACCCCAGGCGACGGACGGACGCGACGACGCGACCACCTCACCTTCCGTCGGGCCCTCCATCGGGCGCACCCTACCGACGGGCCACTACCGGTCACCGACGGGCCACCAACGGGCCACCGACGGTCGGACCGTCGCAGGGCCCCCGTACGATGAACGTCATGGCGGATAGATCCGAACGGCCCTCGGGCCCCTCCCCGCAGCCCAAGAGGGACCAGGGTTGGCCCCGTTGGGGGGTCTGGCTGGTCATGGGGCTGGTGGCCACCGCTCTGATCCTGCCTGGCCTCATCTCGTCGGAAAGTGCCGACGAGGTGGCCTACGACCTCTTTCTCGACCGCGTGGCCGCTGGCGAGCTGGCCGACGTACTTGTCGACAACCAGACCGGTCGCATCACCTTCATCGACGATGCGGGCGCCACGTTCGAGACCACGGGACCGCTGGAGTTGTCCATCGACGACCGCCGCCTGCTGGCCGACAGCGGTGCCGTCGTGCGATTCGAGACCCCCCAGCCCGGGTTCCTGCAGACCTGGCTGCCCCTCCTGCTCCCGGTGAGCCTGATCATCCTCTTCTTCTGGTGGATCAACCGTCGGGCCCAGGGACAGATGAGCGGCATGATGTCGATCGGGCGATCGCGGGCCAAGACCTACACCACCGAACGGCCGGGCACGACCTTCGACGACGTGGCCGGGTACGCCGGCGTCAAGCAGGAGATCCGTGAGGTCGTCGACTTCCTTCGCGAAACCGAGAAGTTCGCCGAGATAGGCGCCCGGGTTCCCAAGGGCGTGCTGCTCGTCGGACCGCCCGGAACCGGTAAGACCCTGATCGCCCGGGCAGTGGCCGGCGAGGCCGAGGTTCCCTTCCTCTCGGTGACCGGCTCGGACTTCATGGAGATGTTCGTGGGCGTGGGCGCCAGTCGGGTCCGGGACCTCTTCGAGTCGGCCCGAAAGATGGGAAGGGCCATCATCTTCATCGACGAGGTCGACTCGGTCGGTCGTAAGCGGGGCGCCGGGCTGGGCGGTGGCCACGACGAACGCGAGCAGACGCTGAACCAGATGCTGTCGGAGATGGACGGCTTCGAGGGAAGCGAAGGGATCGTGATGATCGCAGCGACGAACCGACCGGACATCCTTGATCCGGCCCTGCTCCGCCCGGGCCGGTTCGACCGTCAGGTGGTCGTGCCCCTACCCGAGTTGGACGATCGCCGGCAGATCCTCGAGGTCCACGTCAAGGGAAAGCGCATCCACGACGACGTTGAACTGGATCTGGTGGCCCGGGGCACACCCGGCATGAGTGGCGCCGACCTGGCCAACCTTGTCAACGAGGCGGCACTCATCGCCGTCCGTAACGGAGACGACGCCATTCGCGCCAACCACTTCGAGGAGGCCCGCGACCGCGCCATCATGGGCCAGAAGCGCGAATCGATGGCCATGTCGGACGAGGAGAAGGAGCTCACCGCGTACCACGAAGCGGGACACGCCCTCTGTGCCGCGTTGCTGCCCACCGCCGATCCGCTGCACAAGGTGACGATCATCCCCAGCGGTATGGCCCTGGGTGTGACCATGCAGTTGCCTGCCGAAGACCGTCACACCTACCGGAGCGACTACCTCCAAGAACGACTGGTCATCCTGCTCGGAGGCCGGATGGCCGAGAAGTTGGTGTTCGGCGTGACCTCCACCGGAGCAGGCAATGACCTCATGCAGGCGACTGAGACGACCCGCAAGATGGTCCGGGAATGGGGCATGAGTGAACGGGTCGGACCCATGGCCTGGGGCAG
>DPMC01000171.1 GCA_003541675.1 Acidimicrobiaceae bacterium
TGGCACACGGCCTCCAACACCGGCCGGATCACCGCCAGTAATCCATGCTCGGAATATGTGCACCTCGACGATTCGGCCTGCAATCTGGCCAGCCTCAACTTGCTGACCTTCCTCGGTTCGTCAGACGACGACACCGGAGGCATCGGTGGGTTCGACGTGGAGGGCTTCTGCCATGCCGTCGAGGTGGTGTTCACCGCCCAGGAGATTCTGGTCGGCAACGCTGACTATCCGACCGAGGCCATTGGCGAGACCACCCGGGCCTTCCGTCAACTCGGCCTGGGCTATGCCAACCTCGGTGCGCTGCTCATGGCTCTCGGACTGCCCTACGACAGCGATGAGGGTCGGTCGGTGGCCGCGGCGATTACCTCGCTCATGACCGGTCACGCCTACCGCACTTCGGCTCGTATGGCTGACCGGATGGGGCCGTTCGAGGGCTTCGAACACAACCGCGAACCGATGCTCAGCGTGCTCGAGATGCACCGGGAGGCCGCCGAGTTGCTTGACGACGCGGTGGCACCTGAGCTGGTCACCGCGGGTCGTACAGCGTGGTTCGAGGCTTGCGCGTTGGCGCAGCGGGTGGGCGTGCGGAACAGTCAGGCCACCGTGCTGGCGCCCACCGGCACCATCGGCTTGCTCATGGACTGCGACACGACCGGCATCGAGCCAGATCTCAGCCTGGTCAAGCACAAGCGCCTGGTCGGCGGCGGCACGATGTCGATCGTCAACCGGACCGTGCCTCGGGCCCTGCGGCGCCTCGGCTACGACGACGTTGCTACGGCAGCCGTCTTGGCATGGATAGATGAGCACCAGACGGTGATCGGTTGCCCCGACGTCAGTGCGGAACACATGGCGGTGTTCGCCACCTCGATGGGCGACAACCCCATCCACCACATGGGACATATCCGGATGATGGGTGCCGTCCAGCCGTTTCTGTCGGGCGCCATCTCAAAGACCTGCAACATGCCTGAAGAGGTCACCGTCGACGATGTCGAGGAGCTCTACCTCGAGGCGTGGCGCCTCGGGCTCAAGGCAGTGGCTATCTACCGCGACAACTGCAAGGTGGCCCAGCCCCTTACGGTTGGCGACGCCTCGTCAACGTCCGCCGGTGGGCCCGCTGACGTGGCAGCCCGGGTAACTGAACAGGTGAACGCCGAACTGCCAGAACCGGTCCGGCGTCGCCTGCCCCGTAGCCGTGCGTCACGCACCTTTGAGTTCCGGGTTGCCGACTGTAAAGGCTTTGTCACGGTCGGCGAATACGAGGATGGCCGACCCGGCGAGGTCTTCGTGCGGGTTTCCAAGCAGGGCTCGACCATGGCGGGAATCATGGATGCCTTCGCCATCTCGCTCAGTCACGGACTGCAGTACGGGGTTCCGCTTCGGGCCTTCGTGGACGCCTTCACCGGCATGCGCTTTGAGCCGGCCGGCATGACCGACGATCCCGACCTCAGGATCGCTACAAGCCTCATCGACTATCTATTCCGCCGCCTAGCGGTGGAATACCTCAGCCCCGAGGAACGGGCCGAGTTGAACATCCTCACCACCAGTGAACGCACCCAGCCGACGTTGCCCGGTGTCGAGGAATCGGCCACCGAGACCCGTCAGGGCAACGACGTGCCGGCGGATCCGCCGACCGTGCCGTCGGCGTCGCAGTTCGCCGCCCAACTGTCCCTCGCTGACGCACCGTCGGTCCGGGCATCGGCCAACGCCCCGCTGTGCATGCAGTGCGGCGTGGCCATGCAGCGGGCCGGGTCGTGCTACGTGTGCACCGACTGTGGTGCGACCAGCGGATGCTCGTGACCCCAAGTCCCCTCGAGGGCCGTTACTGATGGCGATTCTTCGCTTCTCCTTCGGGACGATGGGGTCCGGCAAGAGCACGCTGGCCCTGCAGATCCACCACAACCTGCGAGAGCGGGGCCTTCAGGGAATCCTGTGTAGTCAGCTGGACCGGGCAGACGGTCGGGTGTCCAGCGCCCTTGGAGTGTCCGCTGACGCTGTGGAGGTTGGTCCTCGCCTAGACCTGTTCGAGATGGCCCTGGCAGCGGCTTCCCGACGAGGACGTATCGACTATTTGGTCTGCGATGAGGCCCAGTTCTACCTTCCGAGTCAGATCGACCAGTTAGCCCGCATTGTCGACGACCTAGGTGCTGACGTCTTCGCCTTCGGGTTGCTCACCAGCTTTCAGGGTCAACTGTTCGACGGTACCCGCCGGCTCCTCGAGGTGGCCGATGAGCGGATTGAGGTCCAGGTCGAGGCCCGGTGCTGGTGTGGTGAGCGGGCCACCCACAACGCCCGCCTAGTGGACGGGGTGCAGGTCTACGACGGAGCGCTGTTCGTGGTGGACGATCCCGAGGACCACGTCGTCACCTACGAACTCCGGTGCCGCCGGCACTGGACGGCGGGCGACTCCGGTGTCCGGGGCCAGGCCGGATCGCTCCTGGACTCAGGTGCCGAGCCCGCCCATGAGGTGGCTTGAGAGGTCTCCGGTGAGGTCCATCAGGTAGGCCCGTTCAGCGAACTGCCAGGCTCCGTCGACCAACTCGAATCGGTCGTGGTACCGACCGGTGATGATCGGCTGGAGCGGCCCGTCGCCGACCTGCTGGAACACCGTGTAGGTGCTCCGGCACGTCGCCTTCATCCCATCATCGGCTACCTCGATGATCGGCGTGGCCACCAGATGGCGGGTCCGCGGTGTCCCGTCCCCGTGGAGGCGGACCATTGACTGCCATACGGCAGCCAGGCCGTCGCGGTCCACGATCGGGGTGTCGTCGTTGGCCGGGTCGCCCAGCAGTACGCGGGCATGGGTGAACAGGTCGACGCACTCGTCGAGCCGGCCAGCGTCCATCAACTCGGCGTACCGGTACAGGAGGTTGGCTATGGCGGTCGGAGCGTCGGACATGTCGCGGAAGGTAGTCGCGGCAATCCCGGAGGTGCCTGCCGGAGGCCGGCCCACTCGGGTCGGTCAGGTGACCGGACGGTAGGTTCATGGTCATGAGTGACTACCGACCGCCGTTGGACGACATCCGCCTCGTATTGGCCGAGATCAGTGATCTCGCCACAATCTGCGACTTGCCGGGCTACGAACACGTCGACCCCGAGACGGTCGACGGGGTGCTCGACGAACTGGGCCGATTCGTGGCCGAGGTGGTGGCCCCAGTCAACCGGATCGGCGACGAGGAAGGTTGCTCGGTGACCGACGGGGTGGTTTCCGCGCCTGAAGCCTTCGGCACGGCGTGGGACAAGTTCGTCGAGTCCGGCTGGGCGGCGATCTCCCAGGACCCGGACTATGGCGGCGGCGGCTTTCCGGGCTCCGTGCAGACCGTCCTGACCGAACTGCTTGCCACGGCCTCACGGGCATGGTCCATGGGGCCCATGCTGACCGTTGGAGCGCTAGACGCCTTGCACTCGTTCGCTGACGAGGGACAGAAGGAGACCTACCTCCCGAAGATGGTGACCGCTGAGTGGTCGGGGACCATGAACCTGACCGAGCCTCAGGCCGGTTCCGACGTCGGGGCGTTGACCTCTCGGGCCGTACCTGCCGACGACGGGTCGTACCGGATCTTTGGAACCAAGATCTTCATCACCTTCGGCGAGCATGAAATGACTGAGAACATCATCCAACTGGTGCTGGCCCGCACACCCGACAGCCCCCCGGGAACCAAGGGAATCTCGCTGTTCATCGTTCCCAAGTACCTCGTGAACGACGACGGCAGCCTCGGCGAGCGAAACGACTACCGATGCTTGTCCGTAGAACACAAGCTGGGTCTGCACGCCAGTCCGACCTGCGTCCTTTCGTACGGTGATGGGGGTGACGGTGCCGTTGGCTTCCTCATTGGCGAGGAACACCAGGGCATGCGCTACATGTTCAAGATGATGAACAACGCCCGGCTAGGCGTGGGTGTCGAAGGCCTGGCCGTCACCGAACGTGCCCTCCAGCAGGCTGCCGACTACGCCATTGAGCGACAGCAGGGTCGGGCCATTGGTGCACCGGCCGGCGAGCAGTCGGCCATCGTGGACCACGCCGACGTCCGTCGGATGCTGCTCACCATGAGGGCCTACACCGACGCCATGCGTTGCCTGCTGTACCTCAATGCCGCATCACTCGACGTGGCCGCCCGTCACCCCGACTCCGACGTTCGTCAAGCGGCGTCAGACCGTGCTGAGCTGCTCACACCGATCTCCAAGGCGTGGTGCACCGACGTGGGCGTCGAGATGTCGTCGCTGGGCATCCAGGTCCACGGCGGATACGGCTACATCGAAGAAACCGGGGCTGCCCAGCACTGGCGCGATTCACGGATCTCGCCTATCTACGAGGGCACAAACGGGATTCAGGCCATGGACCTGGTGGGTCGCAAGCTAGCTATGAACGGTGGGGCCGTCATGGTCGACCTGCTGGCCGAGATCGCCGGTCTCGACATCGAGTTGGCCGCCGCCGGCGAGACATTCGCCTCAATCCGCAAGGGCCTAGCCGATGCTCTGGCCGCCACGGAGGAGGCAACCAGATGGTTGGTGGCCAACGGACTAAACGACCCCAACGACGCCATGGCCGGAGCGACGCCGTATCTCCGGATGTTCGGACAACTGGTCGGCGGATGGCTGCTGGCCCGTCTGGCCCTGGGAGCACAGCGTCGGATCGACGCCGGCGAAGGCGATGCCACCCACCTTGGCACCAAGGTGGTGGCCGCCCGCTTCTACGCCGAACAACTCCTGCCGATAGCGCGCGCACAGATGGGAGCGGTGATGGCCGGCAAGGCCGACCTGTTCGAGATTCCTGCTGACGCATTCTCTGCCTGACTGGAGGATCACAGGTGTTTGCCTCGATCCCCAGCCCGTCGGTCAACTCCCTGTCCATCGGGCCGTTGGAGTTGCAGGCCTATGGGCTGATGATCGCCCTCGGGGCGTTCGCCGCCGTGACCTGGAGCCAACGTCGGTACGCGGCGCGTGGTGGCAATGCGGAGACCATCGCCTCGATTTCGATGTGGGCCATTCCGGCGGGCCTCGTTGGATCCCGGCTGTACCACGTGGCCACGGACTGGCGGTCGTTCCGTGGACGATGGGAGGACGTGCCGGCCCTCTGGCAGGGTGGTCTCGGGATCCCCGGCGGCCTGATGGCCGGTGTGCTCGTCGGAACGCTGGTGGCCCGGCGGCGGGGGCTGACCATGGCCGCCGCGATGGACGTGATGGTGCCCACCATCCCGCTGGCCCAGGCCATCGGCCGCTGGGGGAACTGGTTCAACCAAGAGGTGTTCGGCCGTCCCAGTGACCTTCCGTGGGCACTCGAGATCGATGCCATGCACCGACCCTCTGAATACGCAGCTTCGCCGACCTTTCATCCGACCTTCCTCTACGAGGGCCTGTGGAACGTGGCCCTCGCCATGGTGCTGGTCAGGGTCGAACGACGTGGGGTGCTTCGCCCGGGGTACGTGACCGGTCTATGGGTATGTGGCTACGGCCTGGGCCGACTCTGGGTGGAGATGCTCCGTAGCGATGTCGCCTCGCTGGTGGTTGGGGTCAGGGTCAATGTCTGGATGGCCCTCGCGGCCATCCTCATCGGTGGTCTGGTGGCCTGGCGGGGCCGGATTCCGGCCGACCTAGCGCCCATGGAGGTGGGGGATCGATGACCGGGGAGATGATCCGACGCCCCATCAAGAGGATCGACCGCACGTTCTCATTCCTCGACCTGTGCAACTTCACGGCCTTCACGGATCAAGAGGGTGACGTCGCGGCATTCGACGTGGTGACCGCGTTCCGGGCCGTCGTACGACAGGTGGCATCTGAACGGGGGGTACGACTCGCTAAGTGGTTGGGTGACGGGGTCATGATGGTCGGCGTCGAACCGGAGGACCTGGTTGAGGCCGTGGTTGACATCGAGGTCCTGATCGATGAGGCGAACTCTCCGTTGCCCATGCGGGCCGGCATCGCCCGGGGTCCAGTCATGCTCATTGGCGGCGACGACTACGTCGGGCCGGCAGTCAATCTGGCATCCCGGCTCTGCGACCTCGCCGAAGCCCACCAGGTGCTGGCCGAAAAGGGAACTGTCACCCCGCTGATGACCAACGTCGAGGAACAGGCGTTCATTAGGCAGCAGATCAAGGGGTTCGAGAAGGGGATCGACGTTGTCCGGCTGGTGCCGTTGAGCGGAGACGCCCACGGATCCGGTGGCGGTCCGTACTGACCACCTTGGAGGGATCCGGTTCCATGAACCCTGTTCCATGACACCGTTTGAGACCGACGTCGCCACCGTGCTCGCCGCGCTCCGTGACGGCGAGGTCGTGACCTACGGTGAAGTTGCCGCCGAGGCCGGCCATCCGGGTGCTCACCGGGCCGTCGGCCGGTTCCTGCGGAACTACGGCGGGCACCACTGGTGGCGTGTTGTGACCTCAACGGGTCGGTTGGTGCCCGGCCACGAGGTCGAACAGGCCCGCCTTCTGGCTGCCGAGGGCGTGGACGTAAGCGACGGTCGGGTCCGTCCTACCTGACGACCGGTAGGTGGCGCCTCGAATCTCAGGGTTGGAGGCACTCGCCGGTAGGCTGGC
>DPMC01000302.1:0-5051 GCA_003541675.1 Acidimicrobiaceae bacterium
AGCGGTACCTGTCGGGTGGCCGACCCGTGGGGCGGCAGTCACCATGTGGAGCGTCTCACCCGGGACCTTGCCGTGCGGGCGCTGGCCCACATGGATGAGGTGGAGGAATCAGGTGGTATGGCCAGAGCTATCGAGGCCGGGATTCCCAAGTTGCGGATCGAGGAGGCGGCGGCCCGTACCCAGGCCCGTATCGATTCCGGTCGCCAGTCGGTGGTCGGAGTGAACCGCTACCGGTTGGACACCGAGGATCCCCTCGAGGTGCGCAAGGTCGACAACGCCCAGGTCCGGGCTGACCAGTTAGCCAAGTTGGAACTCCTCCGGGCCGAGCGCAATCCGCAGGAGTGTGTCGCCGCACTGGAGGCCCTCACGAGAAGCGCGTCATCCGGTGATGGCAACCTGCTGGCGCTAGCCATCGACGCAGCGCGGGCGAGGGCTACGGTCGGGGAGATCAGCGACGCTCTCGAAAAGGTCTACGGGCGTTACGTGGCGGAGGTCCGCACCATCTCCGGAGTTTTCAACAGCGAGGTAGGCAATGGGGAGGCAGTGGCCTCGGCCCGTTCCCGAGTAGCGGCCTTCGAGGCCGACGCCGGTCGGCGCCCCCGGATCCTGGTGGCCAAGATGGGTCAGGATGGTCACGACCGCGGCCAGAAGGTCATCGCCACGGCATTTGCCGACCTGGGTTTCGACGTCGACATCGGGCCACTCTTCTCGACACCCGACGAGGTGGCCCGTCAGGCCGTCGAGAACGACGTCCACGTGGTGGGCGTGAGCTCGCTGGCCGCTGGTCACCTGACACTGATCCCAGAACTACGCGATGCCCTGACAGCCCACGGTCGCACTGATATCGCCATCGTGGTCGGTGGAGTCATCCCACCCGACGACCACGATGCGCTGCTGGCCGCTGGTGCAGCGGCGGTGTTTCCCCCGGGCACGGTGGTGGCCACCGCTGCCGTTGACCTGCTCGAAGCGCTGGTGGCCGGACCAGCCACCCGATAGACGATCCATGGACGTCCCCGAACTCGTCGACGGCGTGCTGGCCGGCGATCGAGCATCGATCGGTCGGGCCCTGACGCTCGTTGAGTCGAGCCACCCCGGCCACCAGGCCGAGGTGACCGCGCTGCTCGACGCCCTCTCACCCCACGCCTCGGATTCACACCGCGTGGGCATCACCGGGGTGCCGGGGGTGGGTAAGTCCACGTTCATCGAGTCTCTCGGGGGCCGCCTGACCGCGGCCGGCCGTCGGGTCGCCGTGCTGGCTGTCGATCCGACGAGCACGGTCACCGGCGGAAGCATCCTGGGCGACAAGACCCGCATGCTGAATCTGGCCAACGACCCGGCAGCGTTCGTCCGACCGTCGCCCAGTGCCGGAACGCTTGGCGGAGTGACCCGCACGACCCGGGAGTCGATGGTGGTGCTCGAGGCTGCCGGCTATGACGTGGTGCTCGTCGAGACAGTGGGCGTGGGCCAGTCCGAGATGGTGGTGGCCGGAATGGTCGACTTCTTCCTGTTACTGATGCTGCCGGGTGCCGGTGACGAACTCCAGGGCATCAAGAAGGGCGTGCTGGAGTTGGCCGACATGATCGCCGTGAACAAGGCCGACGGGGAGAATGCCCCGGCGGCCCGCACAGCGGTCCGGGACTACACGGCCGCGTTACGCCTCACCCACCCGACCAGCCCTACGTGGACCCCGCCGGTGGTGATGTGCGCCGGCCTGTCGGGCGAGGGTCTGGACGAGGTCTGGGGGCAGGTCGAGGCCCACCGCGTGGCGTTGACTGGCTCTGGCGAGTGGGCTGATCGGCGTCTAGCTCAACGTCTGGCCTGGATGTGGTCGATGGTCGAGGGCCGCCTACTAGCCGACCTCCGGGCCGATCCGGCGGTGCTGGACCTCCTTGGTGTCGTGGAGGCCGACGTCTTGGGCGGACGGACTTCACCGTCAACGGCCGCCCTTCGTCTACTCGACGCGTTCGGCACCTGACGGGCGTCCGGGAACCGGTGGAGATGGAACGGCGGGCGTTCCTGTGGGACGGCCTCCGGGCCGGAGCTGCGCTCGGTGTGACCAGCGGTGTGTGGGGGGCGGCCCTCCCGAGTGCACTGGCCGGCGGTCCGAGCGCCGGGCTGGGGTCGACGCCTTCGTCGGCGTTTTCGCCGGGCCCCTACGGATCGCTGGACGGTCGGACCCCCGATGGTCATGGCCTTGTGCTGCCCGAGGGATTTACTGCCCGGATCGTCGCTGAAGGCGGAGCACCGGTGGCCGGCACCGATCTCGTCTGGCCGCTGTTTCCCGACGGCAAGGGCACGGTGTCGGCTGACGACGGGGGATGGCTCCTCGTCTGCAACCACGAGGTATTCGACTTCCAGACACCAAATGGACCTCGTGGCGGGGCCTCGACCATCGGGTTCGCTCCCGACGGGTCGATCAGTGGCGCCTGGCCCGTCCTCGTCGGGAGCCACTCCAACAGCCGTGGGGCGGTCACCCCGTGGGAAACGTGGCTCTCCTGTCAGGAGGCGTTCGGCTCGGCGGCGGGCGACGGCAACGGCCTCGTCTGGGAATGTGACCCAACCGGTGGGCGACCAGCGGTGGCCCGCCTGGTGTTGGGACGTCGGACCCACGGATCGGTGGTCGTGGATCTCGACGGGGGGCATGCCTACCTGACCGAAGCCCATCGGGACGGTCGTCTCTATCGGGTGGCCCTCTCCGATGTCGGCGACCCGTTGAGCGGAGCGGGCGACGAGTCCGGGCGGATGGAGGCCCTAGCCGTGGACCACGACGGTGGGGTCAGTTGGTTGTCGGTTCCCGACCCCGCTGGGTCGTTCCTCCCGACCCGGCTTCAGGCGCTTGACGGCCTGGTCACACCGATGGGCGGTGGCATCCAGATCCACGATGGGGTGCTGGTGTTCACCACCGGGCTCGACAACCAGGTCCACGCGGTGGACCTGGTGGCCGGCCACCACTCGGTGGTGTGGGACGGTTCGGGAGGACGTCGTCCGTTGCAAGGAATCGGCGACCTTGCGGTGGCTTCCTCCGGCGATCTATTCGTGTCCGAGGACCGAGGCGACATGGAGGTCGTGATGATCACGCCGACCGGGGAGGTGGCGCCGTTCTGCCGAATGGTCGGCAACGCCCACCGGTTCTCGGCGGTCACCGGACCGTGCTTCGACCCGTCAGGTACCCGGCTGTACGTCAGCTCGTTACGAGGCCGGGGCGAGGCCTTGGTGCGTGACGTGGTGCCCGATCTGGATTGGGGCACCGGGGCAGAAGGACGCCACGTCGGCGTGACCTACGAGATCAGCGGCCCCTTCCGCTCAGAGGCCGTGATTCTCGGAGGTCAGTCGACCACGACGGTGGTCCCGGCGTCGACGACTGGTGCACCATCTACGACAGCGGCCAACGAGGACACCGCTACGAGTCCGACCGTCACTGCCACCGTCACCGCCTCGCCGACGACCGGCGAGCCCTCTGGAAAAGTTGCTGACGGCAACCCTGTCGAGAGTGAAACCACCAGAAGTCCCCGTGGGGACGGTGGGTTGGTAACGCCGATCGGTCTGGGTGCGGCGTTACTCGCTCTTGGCGGCGCCCTAGCCCTTCGCAGACGGCGGGACCGAGATATCGACGGGAGTTAGAACTCCTCGTCGAACGCCACGTCGCCCTCGACGCCCACCTGGTAGGCGGCCACAGTGCGTTCGAAGAAGTTCGTGACCTCCTGCACGTCTTGGAGCTCCATGAACCCGAACGGATTGGTGGTGTTGTAGCGGCGATCCAGGCCCAACTGGGCGAGGCGCTGGTCAGCTACGAACTGCAGGTACTGCTTCGTGTCGGCGGTCGACATGCCGGGCACGCCCTGGCCGAGGAGATCCTCAGCGAACTGGAACTCGCACTCGATGGCCTCGTCGAGCATCTCGTAGATGCGGTTGCTGAGGTCCTCGTCGAACAGGTTGGGTTGTTCACGGCGAACCGTGCTGATGACCTCGAAGGCAAAGTTCATGTGGCAGCTCTCGTCACGGAACACCCAGTTGGTGCCGGCGGCCAGGCCGTTGAGCAGGCCTTTAGAGCGGAGGAAGTACACGTAGGCAAAGGCAGCAAAGAAGAACAGCCCCTCGATACAGGCGGCGAAGCAGATGAGATTCAGTAGAAACGTCTTGCGTTTCTCGTCGGTGTCGAGGTCGCCGAGGTTTTCGGCAGCGTTCATCCACTTAAAGCAGAACTCGCCCTTCTTGGCGATCGACGGGATGCTGTGAATCGCCGTGAAGGCGGCCTCCCGCTCAGCCATATCGGGTATGTAGTTGTCCAACAGGGTCAGGTAGAACTGGACGTGCAGGGCCTCTTCGTAGAGCTGGCGCGACAGGTACATCCGGGCCTCGGGGGCGTTGATGTGCTGGTACAGGTTGAGCACCAGGTTGTTGGAGACGATCGAGTCGCCCGTGGCGAAGAAGGCCACCAACCGGTTGATGAGGTGCTTCTCGGCTGGAACCAGCTTCCGGTCTAGGTCGGGGATGTCGTCAGAGAAGTCGATCTCGTCGACCGTCCACGTGTTCTTGATGGCGTCCCGGTACATCTCGTAGAAGACCGGGTACCGCATGGGTCGCAGTGTCAGGTCGAAGCCGGGGTCCAGGATGTTGGCCCTATGGATGGCTGGTGTGGCCGTCGGCGCATCGGCGCGTTCGGCCGGTTCTTCGAAGGGAACCTCTGCAAGGGCCATCAGTCGCACGCCTCGCAGGACTCGGGGTTCTCCAAGGAGCAGGCCACAGCCTCGGCGTCGGTGAAGGTCGGCGTGGCGGCCGGTTCGCCGCCCCCGATCGGCGTGGGCCCGCCGGTGGTGGTCTTGTTGATCCGGGTGGCCGGTCGCGACCGCAGGTAGTACGTCGTCTTCACGCCGGATTTCCAAGCGTGAAGGTACATCGAACTGAGCTTGCCAATGGTCGGTGATTCCATGAACAGGTTCAGGGACTGGCTCTGGTCGATGTAGGCACCCCTGGCAGCGGCCATGTCGATCAGCGATCGCATGGGCACCTCCCAGGCGGTGCGATAGACGTCCTTCAGGTCATCGGGCATG
>DPMC01000302.1:5435-5566 GCA_003541675.1 Acidimicrobiaceae bacterium
TCTCGTTCCACAGGTTCCTCTGTTGTAGTTCGCGCACCAGGTAGCGGTTGATCTGCATGAATTCACCGGACAGCGTCTCGCGCTTGAACAGGTTGGACACCTGCGGCTCGATGCACTCGCAGCAGCCGGCG
>DPMC01000008.1:0-1421 GCA_003541675.1 Acidimicrobiaceae bacterium
ATGATCACCATGGTCCAGACCAGCCCCGACGGACCCCCGCACCGCCGCCAGTCGCAGATCCTGGTCCCCATCGACACCCCCGGGGTCACCATCGACCACCCCATGCAGGTGTTCGGTGATGACGACGCCCCCCACGGTCACATGCACATAACGTTCAAGGACGCCCGGGTGCCGGCCGCCAACCTCCTGCTCGGCGAGGGACGGGGCTTCGAGATCTCCCAGCTACGCCTCGGGCCCGGTCGCATCCACCACTGCATGCGATCCATCGGTGCTGCCGAGCGGGCCATCGAGTTGATGTGTCGACGGGGGCTCCACCGCGAGGCCTTCGGCAAGACCATCTCTCACCTGGGCAAGAATATGGAGGTCATCGCCCGGGCCCGCATCGAGATCGAGGCCATGCGACTCATGGTGCTTCGCGCCGCCAAGGCCATGGACACCATGGGCAACGCCGAAGCCCGGGTCTGGATCAGCGCCGTGAAGGCCATGGTGCCCGAGAAGGTCTGCCAAATCATCGACGCCGCCATACAGATTCACGGCGCCACCGGTGTCTCCCAGTGGACGCCGCTGGCCGCCATGTACACCCAACAGCGCACGCTTCGCCTAGCTGACGGCCCCGACGAGGTACACCACTTCGTGGTGGCCCGCTTCGAACTGAACCGCTACCAGGACGGCCCCGGCGACATCCCTATGACCTCGCACACCGGCCCGGTGTTCGCCGGACCCTGATCCTCTAGCCCGCCACCGACCTGCTCCGCCCAGCCACAGGAATAGAGACCCCGATGACCGACGACCCGCGCGCCCATAAGCCGGCCGCCGCCCAGACCCGTGCCGACCTCGAGGCCTTCGCCGCCTCGCTGCCACCCGACGACGGCACCGACGCCGCGGACGTGGCTCGGGGCTTCATCGCCACCCGGACCGATCCGGTCATCGACAAGATCGAACCCAACCCGTGGCTGCCCATCAGCTGGGATCTCTCGAAGTCGGACTTCGTCCACGGACCCTGCCCCGACACCGTCAACCCTTCGTTGTGGCGTCAGGCCGGATTCAACGCCCAGCACGGCCTCTACGAGGTGATCGACGGCTTCTACCAGGTGCGCGGGTTCGACACCTCGACTGTGACCTTTATCCGGGGTCACGAAGGGTGGGTGGTAATCGATCCTCTCACGACCACGGAGACGGCCCGGGCCGCCTTCGAGCTGGTCACCGAGCAGCTCGGCGAACGTCCGGTCACCGCCATCATCTACACCCACTCCCACATGGATCACTTCGGCGGAATCCTCGGCGTGGTCTCCCAAGAGCGGATCGATGCCGGCGAGGTGCCCATCGTGGCCCCCGAGGGGTTCGTCAAGGAGGCCGTCTCCGAGAACCTGCTGGCCGGGCCGGCCATGGGACGCCGGGCCATGTACCAGTTCGGGATGCTC
>DPMC01000008.1:1749-2563 GCA_003541675.1 Acidimicrobiaceae bacterium
TCGACTGGGACGAGCACGGGCACGTCGACCAGGGTCTAGGCAAGGGCGTACCCACCGGATCGTCGTCCCTCGTGCCGCCCACCATCGAAATCACCGAGACCGGACAGGAGTTGGTGCTCGACGGCGTCCGGATCGAGTTCCAGCTCACGCCCGAATCCGAGGCGCCAGCCGAGATGCACTTCTACTTCCCGGACTACCGGGCCCTGTGCATGGCCGAGAACTGCACCGGCACCATGCACAACGTGCTCACCCTGCGCGGCGCCCTGGTGCGCGACACGCTCATGTGGAGCCGTTACATCGACGAAGCCATGGACCGCTGGGGGGACGTGTCTGACGTGGTGTTCGCCAGCCACGGCTGGCCACACTGGGGCGCCGAGGCCGTGAACGGCTACCTGACCCGTCAGCGGGACCTCTACCGCTGGCTCCACGACCAGTCCATGCGGCTCATCAATCTCGGCTACTCACCCAATGAGATCTCGGCCAACATCGACCTGCCGCCCGGGTTGTGGGCCGATTACCACTGCCACGGCTACTACGGCACGGTCAGCCACAACGTGCGGGCCGTCTACCAGCGGTACATCGGCTTCTACGACGGACACCCTTCCAGTCTCGACCCCTACGAGCCCGCTGAGGCCGGTCGGCGCTACGTCGACTTCATGGGCGGGATGGATCAAATCCTGGCCAAGGCGCGCGAGTCCTACGAGGCCGGTGACCACCGGTGGGTGGCGGAGGTGCTGCGCCATGCGGTGTTCGCCGATCCGACGTGTGAGGAGGCCCGGCTACTTCAGGCCGACGCCTTCGAACAGCTGGCCTA
>DPMC01000008.1:2948-10756 GCA_003541675.1 Acidimicrobiaceae bacterium
CTCCGCAACGGTTCCATCGCCATCGAATCGATCAACCGTCCCCGGCCCGAGATGATCATGGGGATGGACCTCCAGCAGGCCTTCGACCTGCTGGCCGCGTCTCTCGACGGGGTGGCCGCGGCGGCCATCGGCCCGCTGACCGTCGACTGGTACCTCAATGACACGGGCGAATTGAACAACACGGTGCGCCTCGAACTGTCCAACGGCACCCTCCATTCACTGCCCGGCGCTACGCACGCGTCGGCCGATGTGGTGGTGCACGGCAACCGCAGCCAGCTAAATCGGCTCTTCGCCTCGGATGCCACGGGTGTCAGCCTGCTCGACGAGGGCGCCATCACTGCCGAGGGCAAGACCGATCGGCTGCGGGCCCTGTTCGCCTGCGTGACGGACTTCCCCCGCTTCTACAACATCATCGAACCCTAAGCCTGACCCGATCTACTGGGCCGATCAGTTGGCGGTCTCGGCACGGATTTCGGCGCCGTGCTCGTCGTTGGACGGCGGGCGCCGGCGAACCGTCGGTGGGGTGGTCGACATCCGGATCGGTGAGCGAACCGACCGGAACGCCTCAGTTCGTCCACCGGTCGACCCACCGTCGTCCAGGACGGCGATCGGATCTAGACCGAGGGCCTCGGCATCCAGGAACGCCTGACGCACCGTGTTGATGGGACCAGCCGGAATGCCCGCGGCCCGCAGAACCACCAGCCAACCGGCGGCCGTGTTGGTGGCCAACACCGACTCGATCTCGGCTTCCAGGTCGTCGGCATTGACCATGCGTGCCGCGTTATCAGCGAACCGCTCGTCGGTCCGCCAGTCGTCGCGGCCAAGGGCCTCACAGAGCTTCTCCCACAGGGCGGGGCTGGCCGCCGCGATGGCCAGCACCCCGTCGGCGGTGCGGTACGGCTGGTAAGGGACGATCGACGGGTGGCGGTTGCCCTGACGCCCCGGGTCGGTGTCGGCCACCACGTGCCCCGAAGCCACGTTGAGCAGCCCGGCCAGGGCAGCCGACATGAGCGAGACCTCCACGTGCTGGCCTTCGCCACACTCCCGGCGCTGCTCGACGGCCGCCAGGATGGCGATGGCTGCGTAGAGACCGGTCAGGTTGTCGACCATGGCCGACCCGATCTTGGTCGGTTCGCCGTCGGCCTCGCCGGTGATGGCCATCACCCCGCTCATCGCCTGCACCAAAAAGTCGTAGCCAGCCAGCGTGGCGCCATCACCGGTACTGCCGAACCCGGTGACCGAGCAGGTGATGACGCCTGGATGCTCAGCGGCCAGGGTCTCCCGGTCCAGGCCGAACCGGGCCATGGTGCCGACCCGGAAGTTGTCGACCACCACGTCGGCGGCCAGAGCGAGCCGGCGGGCCACCGCCAGGTCATCAAGGTCTCGCAGGTCGAGAGCGATGCTTCGCTTGTTGCGGTTCAGGCCCAGGTAGTAGGTGCTGGTCGCCTCGTCGCCATCACCCCACCACGGTGGGCCCCAGGTGCGAGTCTCGTCGCCCACCCCGGGTTGTTCGACCTTGACCACATCGGCGCCTAGGTCGGCCAGAACCATGGTGGCCATGGGCCCGGCCAGCACTCGGCTGAAGTCAGCCACCCGAAGGTGCCCGAGCGCTCCTGGGGGCGGCTGCGAGCTGGTCTCATCGGTCACGAGCCGGAGTCTCGCAGCGCCACTCCCGCCGTACAACAGGCCCATGTTCGAGCGGACGCCGGGACCGAGCATCAGAAAAATGCGGCTCATCTCTTGCATTGGGGCTTGATCGTGGAGAGCATCCCGCAGTGACCATGACTCCGATCAACGAGCCGTCCACCGGATCGGCAACCGGTCCCGAACTGGGGCAGGTCCGTCGGGGTCGCGATGCACGAGCCGCCAAGCGCCGTACCCGGGTGCAGACCTGGTTACCCGAACTGGAGCGGAAAATCCCTTGGGTGGACCTGCTGACTGAGGAACAGGTCCAGACAATCCACGACGCCTCCATGGACGTCATCGAGGAGGTGGGCATCGAGTTCCGCTGCCCCGACGCCATCGCCATGTGGACGGCCGCCGGTGCCTCGGTTGACGGCGTTCGGGTTCGCATCGACCGCGAACTCCTCATGTCGCTGGTCGGCACCGCCCCATCCTCGTACACCATGGTGGCCCGAGATCCCGCCCACACCGTGACGGTGGGCGACGGGAAGACCATCTTCACCCCCTCCTACGGCGCCCCGTACGTCCTCGGCCTGGACGGGGTCCGGCGCCCGGGAAGCATCGAGGACTTCCGGAACTTCACGAAGCTCAACCACCTCTCACCCGCCCTGCACATGTCGGGCGGCGTGGTCTGCGAACCCATGGACATACCAGTCCCCAAGCGACACCTCTACATGACCGAGAGCCTGCTGAAGTATTCGTCCAAGCCGTTCATGGGCGCTGTGACGTCGATTGAGCGAGCCGAAGACAGCCTCCACATGGCCGGCATCGTCTTCGGGCAGAAATTCGTCCGGAACACCACCGTCATGACCTGTCTGGCTAACGGCAACACGCCGCTGGTATGGGACAAGACCATGCTGGACAGCGTCCGAGTGTTTGCCGGCGCCAACCAGGCCACCCTGTTCAGCCCCTTCGTGCTCGGAGGGGCGTCTACCCCGGCATCGACGGTCGGCGCAGTGATCCAGGTCAACATCGAGGCCCTGACCGGCGTGGCCTTCTCCCAGCTGGTCCGGGCCGGCGCACCCGCCCTGTACGGCCAGTGGCTGTCCACTGTCTCGATGAAGACCGGTGCCCCACAGGCCGGCACACCGGAGATCTGCCACATGAACCTGCTCACCGCCCAGATGGCCCGCCACTATCGGCTGCCATCGCGCTGCAGCGGCTCGTGCACCAGCTCCAAGATGGTCGACGCCCAGGCCGGCTACGAAGCAGCCCGCAACATGTACGGCGTGCTCATGGCTGGCACCAACTTCGTACTGTCGACCACCGGCTACCTGGAGAGCGCCATGTGCCAGAGCTACGCCAAGTGGGTGCTGGACAGCGAGCAGTTGGAGATGATGATGCGCCTCGGCGGCGGTGTCTCGTTCAACGACCTCGACGAAGTGCTGGCCACCATGCGCGAGGTCCCCCCGGGCGGCCACCATCTGGGAACTGCCCACACGCTGGCCAACTTCCAAACAGCGTTCTCGATGCCCGAGATGATGAACAGCGACAACTACGAACAGTGGCTGGCCGATGGAGCCCTTAGTGCCGAAGACCGGGCCGCCGCCAAGTGCCGACAACTCCTCGACGAATATGAGGAGCCCAACCTGCCCGACGACGTCCGTACCGAACTCGAGGAGTACGTGGCCCGCCGCGATGCCGAACTTCCCAATCTGGTTTCCTGAGAATCTGGCCGAGAAGGACCCCACCATGAACACTCCAACCGACCCACCCCTGCTCCACGGCGTCTGCGCCGCCATGAGCTCCCCGTTCGACGACTCTGGCGAGTCGGTAGACGAGGGCCGCCTCCGCGACCACATCGACAGCCTCGTGGAGGCCGGTGTGCACGGTCTAGTACTGGCCGCCGGCACCGGCGAGTTCGCCTTCCTCTCAGCCGACGAGAAGGAACGGATCTTTCGCATCGGCATCGACCAGGTGGCCGGTCGCATCCCGGTGATCTGCCAGACGTCGGCCATCACCACCGTGGATGCCATCGAGAACTCCCGGGCCGCCATCGACCTCGGAGCAAACGCCGTGATGGTCCTCCCTCCCTACTTCGAGGGGCCGTTCGAACGGGGCGTCCTGTACCACTACGAGAAGTTGGCCCGGGCCGTCGACGCCCCGATCGTCCTGTACAACATCCCGGTCCAGTCCGGCTTCGACATCACGCCGGACCTGTACCGCCGGCTCATCGCCATGGAGAACATCGACTACATCAAGGATTCCACCGGTGACCTCATCCGACTCCAGCAGTTGGTCGGGATCGGCGGCCATGTGCTGGCCGGGGCCGACCCGCTGGCCCCCTTCGCCCTCATGGCCGGCAGCGCCGGGTGGATTTGGGGGGCGGCCAACGTCATGCCACATGAGTGCGTGGCCCTCTACAACCACATCACGGCTGGCCGCCACGCCGAGGCCATGGGACTGTGGCGCCAGATGCTCCCCGCCAACCTCTACTTCTGGGACAACCCGCACGAGGCCGAGTACAACGCAGCGGTCAAGACGGCCACCAACATGGTGGGCCGCGCCATCGGTCCCTGCCGTCGCCCGGTCATGCCCATGTCCCGTCAGGGCCGAGTCGCTCTGCAGGCCGCACTCTCCACCCTCCCCGTCAACGGGGTCGACCGCGACCGCCTCGTCTTTCGCGAATGGGAGGACGAGCGGGACTGGCTCGTCCAGATGACCAGTCGCGCCGGCGTGGGCCGTGCTGGAGCCAGTCGCTTCGAAGTAGGCAGTACACGACCGACCACTACCCAAAACGGGAGCAGCAACTGATGGCACTCGACCTCGCCGATCCGACCGCACTGGCCGCGTCGATCAACCCACCCACCCGGGCCGTCATCGGTGGCCGCAGCGTGGAGTCAGCCTCCAGAAAGACGTTCGCCACCCTCAATCCGGCCACCGGCACCGAGTTGGCCCAAGTATCGGAATGCGATGCCGAAGATGTCGACCGAGCGGTCACGGCGGCCCGAACTGCCTTCGAGGACGGCCCATGGGGCCATCTGGCCCCCGCCGACCGTAAACGCCTAATCCTGCGATTCGCCTCGCTCGTCGAGGCCCACACCGACGAGCTGGCCATCATCGAGACCCTGGAAGCCGGCAAGCCGATCAGCGACTGCTCGGGACTGGACGTCCCCGACCTGGTAGCCACCCTCCGGTGGCACGCCGAGGCGGCCGACAAGCTCTACGACCAACTCTCGCCGTCGGGCCCCGGTCGGGTCGGCATGGTGGTGCGCGAACCCATCGGTGTGGTGGGCGCCGTGCTGCCCTGGAACTACCCGCTGATGATGGCCGGCTGGAAGATCGGCCCAATCCTGGCCGCCGGCAACACGTGCGTCGTCAAGCCGGCCGAGCAAACCTCCATGTCGACCATCCGCATCGCCGAACTGGCCATCGAGGCCGGCATCCCCGACGGCGTGCTCAACGTGGTCCCAGGATTCGGCGAGACGGCCGGGGCGGCCATCGGCCTACACCCCGACGTGGACTGCGTGGCCTTCACCGGTTCGACCGAGGTGGGTCGCCACTTTCTGCGCTACTCGGCGGACTCCAACCTCAAGGAAGTCCTGCTGGAGTGCGGCGGCAAGAGCCCGGTCATCGTCATGGCCGACGCCGATGACCTGGACGCCGCAGCAACCGGAATCTGCGAGGGCATCTTCTGGAACGGTGGACAAAACTGCAGCGCCAACTCTCGTCTCATCGTGCAACGATCAGTGGCCGACGAGCTACTGGAACGGATTGCCGAACGCAGCCACGACTGGGTGGTCGGCGATCCCCTGGTATCTGAGACGACCATGGGCGCCATGATCGAGGAGGCCCACCTGGACAAGGTGCTGGGCCACATCTCTGACGCCCACGAGGCCGGCTCGACGTGTCTGGTAGGCGGCAACCAGGTCCGTCAGGAGAGCGGCGGCTGGTTCGTGGAGCCCACCGTGTTTACCGACGTGGACCCCGATAGCCGTCTGGCCCGCGAGGAGGTCTTCGGACCGGTACTGGCCGTGACCACCTTCGACACCCCGGAGGAGGCCATCCGCCTGGCCAACGACACCGACTACGGCCTGGCCGGCACGATTCACACCACCGACCTGCGTACCGCCCATCTGGCAGCCCGGGCCATTCGGGCCGGCACGGTAGCCGTGAACTGTTACGGCGAGGGCGACATCACTACCCCGTTCGGTGGCTTCAAGCAGTCGGGCTTCGGCGGACGCGACAAGTCCATCACAGCCCACGAGCAGTACACCGAGCTCAAGACCATCTGGATGGACCTGTCTTGACCCCGCTTCAAACGGAGCTGTCCTGATTCCATGGGCGCCGTCACCCTCCTACCCGACGCCCGTCGCGACAACGGGTGGTTCGAGATCCTCAAAGAGGTGCCACCCGCCGCGCCCCTGAGCGGCCCGACCGAGGCCGATGTGGTCGTGGTGGGCGCGGGATTCACCGGCCTGGCGGCGGCCCGGCGGCTCGGCCAGTTGCGCCCCGACGCCCACATCCTCCTGTTGGAGGCCGGGCGTATCGGCAACAACGCTGCGGGCCGGTCGTCCGGGTTCGGCATCGACCACGCCCACAACATCCGATCCGAGGGCTTCGCTGACACCGCCGAATTTGAGAAGCAGCAGATCGCCCTGAACCGAGCCGGTCTCTCGTACTTGGAGGAGGCGGTGACCGCCCACGGCATTGACTGCGACTGGTCGTGGACCGGCAAGACCCATGCCGCCTGTACCGACCGCGGCGTCCGGGACCTGAAGCACTTCGCCTCGACCCTGGACCGGATCGACGAGCCGTACGAACTACTGGACGCCGATGCTCTGGTCGACCGGCTAGGTATTGACCACTACCACCAGGGTCTGCACACACCGGGAACCGCACTCATGCAGCCCGCTGCCCTCTGTCGGGGCCTGGCCACCACCCTGCCGGACAACGTGGTGGTTCATGAGGAAACCCCGGTGACCTGGCTAGACGCCGGACCACCCCATGAGTTGTGGACCGACGGGGGCAGCGTCCGGACCCCCGAACTGCTTCTGGCCAACAACGGCTTCCTGGCCGGGTTCGGCTTCTACCAAAAGCACCTCATTCCGGTCGTCACGTGGGGCTCGATGACCCGACCGTTGACCGACGATGAGTCGACGTCGATCGGCGGGCACCGCACGTGGGGGGTCATCCCGGCCGCACCGTCGGGTACGACGGTTCGCCGGCTGGCCAACGGCCGGATCCTCGTACGGAACGTCTACTCCTACAGTCGCCACTCACTCGCCGGAGGGCGCCGACGCCAGCGGGCCGGCCGGTCCCACCGGAAGGCATTCGAGGCTCGGTTCCCCAGTCTCGCCGACGTGCCGTTCGAGTACACGTGGGGTGGGGCCTTGAGTATGGCCCGCAACGGCGAACCGGTCTTCGGGACGGTGGCTGACGGCATCACGGCCGCCAGCGTCCACAACGGCACCGGACTCGCCAGGGGCTCCATCTGCGGGAAGTTGATCGCCGAGATGATGTGCGGCGAAGGCTCCGACCTGCTGGACGCCATGCTCGGCCGGGGTCGCCCCAATAAGAACGTTCCCGACCCGGTCCTCGGGTGGGGCGTTGAGATGTACGCCCGTCGGCTGCGCCTACAGTCCGGCCGCGAGATGTGATCCGGATGCCGGAACGAGGAAAGGCCGAATGACTGATTCATCTACCGGGCCAGCCACCGGGCCACGGGTCGCCCTGATCACCGGTGCCACGTCGGGGATCGGCCGGGCGTGTGCCTTGCGCCTCGCTGCCGAGGGCTTCACCGTGGTGGTCGGAGGCCGCGACGCCACCCGGGCCGACGCCGTGGTGGCTGAGGTCACCGCCGCCGGTGGGTTGGCCACCACCGCGCTGGGTGACGTGGCCGACCCGACCTATGGAGACGAGGCCGTCGGGTCCGCGATACGGGCCCATGGGCGACTCGACGTGCTGGTCAACGCGGCGGGCGTCATCACGAGGGCCAACGCCGAGGGCACCAGCGACGAGGAATGGCACCGGGTCATGTCCACAAACGTGGATGGCCTGTTCCGGTGTACTCGAGCCGCCCTTCCGGCACTGCGGGCCGTCGGGGGCGGAGCCATCGTCAACATCAGCTCGACCAACGGGCTGGTAGGCGGACCCGGACTGGCCGCCTACTGCGCCTCCAAGGG
>DPMC01000303.1:0-8724 GCA_003541675.1 Acidimicrobiaceae bacterium
GAACAAGGTGTCGCCGCCCCCACACTGGGGCAGTAAATGGATCTGGAGCATGGTGGCCGATGGAGGCTCCTCGTCGCACGAAACGTCCGAGTGCCAGCCGTTGCCATTGGAGATGGAGGAGTCCCGGTCGGTCCGGATAACGAACACCGCAGGGTTCTCGTGCTCGGCCGGGGCGGCTGGATGGGTATGGAGTGGTCCGATGCGTAGGGCGAACTCGACCTGGGCGTCGGCCGTCAGGGGCGACTGGTCGCGGAAGGCCACCACGCCGTGCTCCAGCCACGCCCGGTGCACCAGTGTGAACGTCTCGTCGTCGATTCCGGATGCCAGGTCCACGCCGTGGATCTCGGCGCCGAACACCGGCGAAATGGGAACGATCTGAGGATCACCGGGGCCGCTAGTCATCGGATCAGGGGCGGCCGGCGGCCCGATGTTCGACGCGAATGGTCCAGATGGCACCACCGCCCACACCGACGGTGTCTTCGGCCCGTGCTCCGGGAGCGGTCACGCAGTGCAAGGTGAGACCGTCGCCACCCCCCAGCATGCAGGCATACGCCGTCTGGGGCCGTTCCAGGTCCGGCATGGCCACCCGATCGGTCACTTCGCCACCCTCTATCACCCTGACCACATCGCCTCGGCCGGCATCAGCGATCCAAATGCCGCCCGCAGCATCTAGGCAGCATCCGTCGGGCAGGATCCCCGGCGTCTCGGCCCACACCCGGCGCTCGCCGAGTAGGCCGCCATCGAGGATCTCGAAGGCTGTCATTCGCGAGGCGAATGTCTCGCCGATGATGAGTGTTGAGCCATCCGGGGTGATAACTGACCCGTTGGGAAAGTCGAGGCCGCTCGGGCCGGCGAAGACCGAACCATCGGGACGGACGATGGCCAACGTGGCTGACATCGGGTTGGACCGGCCACCTTCAATGTCATAGCCGAAATTTCCGACGTAGGCCGTTCCGTCAGCAGCCACGACCATGTCGTTGCAGTGCCAGGTGGCGAGGTCCACAAGGTCGGCATGCACGCTTATCTGACCGTCGTGGACCCGCCAGACTTGGCGGGCCAGCATGGCCACGACCAGCAGATCGCCGTCCGGCAGCCACCCGAGCCCCGATGGTCGCTCGTCGCCCATGTCGACCATGGCCTCACGGGCCCCGTCGGCCGATATCGCGTAGATCCGATGCTGGTGGAAGTCGCTGTACCAGAGTCGCCCCTCGTGCCAACGCGGGCCTTCGCCGAAGTCGAGTCCGTCGACCAGCAGGGTGGGTTCGTGCATCGGAGCCTCCGTCCGAGGGGACGTCGAGAATCTAGGTTCACAGGCGATCCGGACTTGAGACGGGCGGGCCCGCCGGAATCAGAATCCGAGCCGCTGTCTGTCGACGTCGGAGAGCCGACCGATCACTTCGCCGACATCGCCACGGGAGACAATGGTCTCGTCATGTTCGATGACTGAGCCGCTGTGGAGTCCGGCCTCCTGCCAGTCGCGCAACCGCTGCCCACGCCCCTCGGTGTTCCGGGAGAACACGCCGCGAACCGAAACGGTCAGCGGGCCGACGTCGACCACCACCGCCGGCCGTCTCTTGGCCTCTGATTCTCCATCTTGGGCCCCGGCATTTTGCCTGTATCGGACCACTGCCGTGACGACGACGCCCGGTTCGAGCTCGCGCTCCGCCGACACCTCGAACGGTTCGCCGTTCACCAATAGGGTCGGCGCGTCACCTGGCTGGTCGACCGAGCTGTTGCCAATGGCGACGATGATGGGTCCGCCGTGATGGTGGGTAACCCGGGCGGTGACCACAGTTCCCGACTTCCAGTCAGGATCGGCCAGCCCGGCAGGGACCTCGTGGTAGCCCTCGGTTCCGTCGTGGTGGCGCCAGTGCCAGAGGCCCCGTGGGTTGGGCCCGGATACGACGATCTTGGTCGGCCTGGCTCCCATGTACTCAGTGTCCCACCCGGCAGCGACACCGTACGCCGGGCTAGGAACGGGTCTATCGGGAGGCAGCCCGTAGCCTGCCGGCGTTATGGGATTCCGGTCGCTTTCTCCGTACGTGTGGCCCATCTATGGCCCGTGGATGGCATCCAGCCTGGGAATGAGCATCCTGCTGGTCGCTCTGCCCATCGTTCTCGTGGGAGATGGTCACGGTTACACGGTGGCCGCCCTGGTGGCGGGGGCCGGGGGGGCGGGCGCCGCGCTTGCCGCCCTTCCCGTGGGCTGGTGCACCGACCGTTGGGGTCCGGCTCGGGTGGGCGCCGGCGCGCTTCTGGCCGTAATCGCTGCGTCGATTCTGATGGCCTCCATGGCCCGTCCCGTATTTCTCGGTCTAGGACACCTTGTGTTCGGCGGCGGCTCGCTCGGCGTGATGTTGTCGCGTCAGGCTGACCTAACCCGGCGGATTCCAATCACTCTTCGGGGTCGGGCCATGTCGCTCATGGGTGGGACGATGCGCTTCTCGGTCCTGATGGGAACGGCGGTCGGCGGGTTTCTGGTCGACGTGGCCGGGGCCCGGTGGACGTTCCTCATCGCAGGCGTCGGGGCCGCCATCGGACTGCCGGCGGTGCTCCCGGGCGTCCGGAATCCCGACTGGGAGATAGCCCCGGTTGGGGTGAAGGGCCCCCGTATGGCCTGGGTGATCCGGGCCAACAAAAGGCACCTCTTGCACGCTGGGCTGTTCGGAATGTCATCGATGACCACTCGGGAGGGGCGAATGGTCCTCTTGCCTCTCGTAGGGGTGGCTCTGGACCTGCGACCGGCCACCATTGGCGTACTGGTGGCGTCGGGCTACGCCGCCGATCTCATCCTCTTTCCGGTCTCGGGGGCGCTCATGGATCGAGTCGGCCGGCTGGCCGCCATGGTGCCCGCCTACGGCCTCTTGGCCGTAGGCCTGCTGTGCCTGCTTGTTGCCGACACAGCCACCGGTGTGCTGTTGGCCGGACTGGTCATGGGCCTCGGTAACGGCCTGAGCGCCGGATCCCTCTTTACTCTCAGTAGTGACTTGGCTCCCGAGGAGGGGACGGCCTCGTTTCTCTCGGCTGTCTCCATGGTGACCGACGTTGGAAGGGTGATCGGACCACTGCTCGTCGGTTTGGTGGCCGGTCGATGGGGGTTGGATGCCGCAGCGGTGACCCTTGCCGTGGCCATGATGCTGGGCCTGGTCTGGTTGTCGGCCGTCGTCGGGGAGACCGGCGGCCGGACGGGGGACCGCCCGTAACAGGACCAGTCCGATGGGCGCCACATCTGGGTCACGACCGAGGCCGTGGGGTACGAAGCGAACACCTACAAAGAACTGGCAGGATTAGACCTACCCACGTTGCAGGGTCTGGTCGACGACCCTTCCGCGTAGTTCTGCCAAACACCGCTTCGTTGACTCGACACAATTGACCGAACAATCCCAGGGAGGCACCACGTGCACTTCGTCATTCATGCCCTTGATCGAGCCGGTGCCGGTGACCTGCGGGCCCGGACCCGTTCCGAACACCTCAGTTACGTCACCCAGTTCGATCTGGCATTCGGTGGGCCGATGTTGGACGATGACGGAGAAATGTGTGGATCTCTCATCGTGGTGCAGGCCGAGGATCGGGCGGCCGCCGAGGCGTTCGCCGCTGGGGACCCCTACGCCAAGGCAGGGCTATTCGAGCAGGTAACCATTACCGCCATGAAGCCCCTCCTGGGGAACTGAGTCTTCCGACCACGTTCGCCGAATATCGGGCTGGTGAGGAGTGGGCCGGCCCATCGACGCGCTGAGTCAGTCCAGGCTGGCCAGGAACTCCAGTAGGGCCGGGTTCACGACCTCGGGTTTCTCGAGGTTGGCGCTATGTCCGGCGCCCGGGACGACTACAAACGTTGATGGACCACCTAGTCCCTCAGCGAGTTCCCGACCTTGAGCGATGTCGATGCCCATGTCGACGTCGCCGTGAAACGTGATGCTGGGACACGTGATCTCCCCGATGCGGTCGACGATCGAGTCACGTTCGAACAAGCACTCCTTGGCGGCAATCCACTGGCTGGGTGGCTTGGCCGTCCACTTCCCACGCCAGTAGCGGGCATCGGCGAAATCCGGACCGAAGAGGACCATCTGGAGGGCGTCGCCCATATCGCCGCTCAAGCCAAGAGTCAGTGCGGCATCGAAGAGGGCTTGGAAGCCTGCTCGGCCTTCTTCGGAGAAGACACCTGCCTCGGTGTCGACCAACACCAGGGCACGGACGCGCTCGGGGGCGGCAAGGGCGGCCCGCAGCGACAGGAAGCCACCCTGGGACATGCCGGCCAGCACGGCCTCAGAGATGCCCAGATGGTCCATGAGGCCCAACACGTCGGCGGCTAAATCCCAGTAGTCGAACGGTTCAGTGAACGTGGTTTGGCCCCAGCCCCGCTCGTCGTGGGCAATGACCCGCCAGCCGGCTTCAACCAAGGGGGTGACCTGGTGCTCCCACATTTCATGGCCCATGGTGAAGCCATGGCTCAAGATGATGGCCGGCGAGTTCGGTTCACCCGAATCCTGATAGTGGATGTTCTGGCCGTTGACCATTGCGAATGGCATGGATCCTCCCGCGTTGTCCGGATCGGTTCGCTGGCAGCGGACCGAATCATGTCCTCCATTTACGGTAGCCACCTGGCCGACAAGGGGTTTGAGGGACCCTAGATTCAGGGGATGGATTCCCTGCTGGCCCCCGCCATATTCGGTGAAATCGAACTGGCCAACCGGGTGGTCATGGCCCCCATGACCCGCTCGCGGGCCACCGTCGACGGCGATGCCACCGACCTGATGGCCGCCCACTACGGGGTCCGGGCCACAGCGGGGTTGATCGTCACCGAGGGGATCGCTCCAAGCGAGGTGGGCAAGGGCTACTGCCGGACCCCGGTGCTTGACGGACCGCACCGCCTCGACGGTTGGCGCCGGATCACCGACGCCGTCCACGCTGGGGGCGGCCGGATCGTGGCACAGGCCATGCACTGTGGCCGGGTGGCCCACGCGGCCAACAAGGCACTGGGCGTCGAAACGGTGGCGCCGTCGGCCATTCAGGCGGCCGGGACCATGTACACCGATGCCGAGGGGATGATGCCCTTCGATGAGCCACGTGCGCTGACCGCCGCCGAGGTGCGTTCCATTGTCGATGAGTACCGTCGGTTCGCTGCGCTATCAATGGAGGCTGGCTTCGACGGGGTGGAGGTGCACGCCACCAGTGGCTACCTCCCGGCCCAGTTTCTGTGCACGGGCACCAACCGCCGGACAGACGCCTACGGCGGGTCGCTCGAAGGGCGGATCCGGTTCCCGGTCGAGATTCTTGAGGCGGTGTCCGAAGAGATCGGTGCGGGACGGACCGGCCTACGAATCTGTCCTGGCAACCCGTTCAACGACCTGGTGGATGACCGTCCCGAGGATGTCGAGGAGACGTTCCGGGCGTTTCTCATGGCCCTCCAGCCTCTCCGGCTCTCCTGGCTGCACGTGATCCGCCGACACGAGGGGCGCCTCGACAACCTGGCGTTGGCCCGGGAGCTACACGACGGGGCGGTCATCGCCAACGACTCCTACGACGGTCCGTCAGCCGATGCGGCGATCGCCTCGGGGAAGTGCGACGCCGTATCGTTCGGTCGCCACTATCTGGCCACCCCGGACCTAGTGACCCGCTTCGGCGCCGGTGACCAGCCAGACCCGTTCGATCACCGGACGCTGTATACGCCTGGGCCTGCCGGGTACACGGAACTTTCAGGATGATCGTACGTAAGGGCAAGTCAGGAGATCAATCTTGCTACCAAGGTAAATGCTTTCTAGGGTGCTCGTATGAACGCAGCGACCCTCGGGCTTCTCCTGACCCGGCTCGGACGTCTTAACGAACAGTTCCTGACTGACCACCACCGTCGCCACGGCACAACGCCCGCAGAGGCAGCGGTGCTACTGATGCTGGCCAACACGACCGATGAGGCGGTTAGCCCGACGGTCATCGCCGACTGGATCGTTCAGACCTCCGGTGGCCTCACGGCCACCCTCAAACGACTCGAGGATCGAGGCTGGATCGAGAGACATCCCGACCCCGACGATGGACGAGGACGTCTGGTGACCCTTTCCGAGAGCGGACGGGACGCCAACGACGCGATATTCACCGACCTAGTTGACCGCTACAGCTTGGTGTTCGTCGATACCGACACCGACAGCGGTTTGGACGCTGTTCGCGATCTCATGCGCGGCTTCGAACGCCTAACCGGCGCCACTTCCAGCGCCTGGTGGACCCACCCGACCGACGTATCCCTCACCACGACCACCGGGAGCCCTCGATGACTCACATCGTTACCGAAGTTCTGAACCTCCGGCCCGTGTCAGGCCGGATCGGCGTCGAGGTGGTCGACGCCGACTTGGACTTGCTGGTCAAGAACCAGACCGCCCGGGCTGACCTACGTCGGGCACTACTGGACCACCACGTGGTGGTCCTTCGAGGCCTCTACCCGACTCCAGAAGAGCACATCGCCATCGCCTCGGCGTTCGGTACCCCGATAGCCCCCGAGGCTCACCTGCCCACGCATCCAGACCACCCTTTGGTCTGCCGATTCGACAGCGCCGTGGGATACAAGGCCGACAAGTGGCATACCGACGGCACATTTCGCGACGTCATTCCCAGCGTGGCCGTGCTCACCATGCGTACTTCGCCGGCGACAGGCGGGGACACCGTGTGGGCCAACTGCTGTGCGGCCTACGAGGACCTCTCGAACGGCATGAAGATCCTTCTCGATGGGCGCAAGGCCCTGCACGACCAAGGCCCCGACGCCAAGGCCGTCCATCCGGTAGTGGTGGCCCACCCAGACACCGGTCTGCCAATCCTGTTCGTCAACGACATATTCGCGCGGGGGATCATGAATCTGCCTCCTGAGGAGAGCAATGCAATCCTGCCGTTTCTGATCCGTCACGTAAGCCGTCCGGAGTTCACTTACCGGCACAGCTGGTCGGAGGGCGACGTGGTCATCTGGGACAACCGCAGCACCCAGCACTACGCCCTGTTCGACTTCGCTGGTCAGCGGGTTGTCGAGCGGGTGCATGTGTCCGGTGGCGTCATGGAAGCACACCGGCTCGAACCCGACGAGCGCCGCAGCCCGCCGGCGACCGAGGGACCCTGGTGAGCGTCGGCTACCGCAACCCGTACCTGGCGGATAGCGAGAACCCGATCGCCCACGGACGATGTGACCAGCAGGATTGCACAGAACTGGCCGCGGCGTTGCCTCCCGAAGGCGCTGACGGCGAGATCCTGACTGAATCCGATCGCCAGTTCACTTGGCTAGGGCCGGGCCACTTCGGGGGTCTGATCTCGGGCCTGTACCCCGACGGGAAGCGCACCATCTGGAGCAACGGACGCGAATGCATTGCCAAACTCGACCACGACACACTCGAGGTGTTAGCCCGGTTCGACCTCTCCCATGAAAGACCCGACGAGCCATCCAGCACGCAGGCCGACTGGGAGGCTGGGGTTGCCGGTCTCGATGCTGACATTGACGGGGACGTCGATGCCCCGGTCGTTCATGCCGCTGACCTGGCCTCACGGTTCATGACCGGCTTAGACGGGATCTACTCCCTACTGGATAACGAACACACCCTCTTCCTGGGTCGCAAGACTGGTGCGGTTGCGTACGCCGAGACGGACCCAACTGACCGCAGTTCCCCACTGGCCGAGAAGGACCGTTGGGACAAACCGCCGGAGGTCGAGGGGTTCTTCGTGGGAATAAACATGACCCCCGACGGTCGCCTTGTCCTGTCGACTGACCATGGGTGGCTGGTCAGCCTGGCCCGGGATTTCTCAGACCACGTGGCCGTTCAGATCCCCGGTGCCGCGGAGCACGCCGCCGAACACTGCGCCCGCATGGAGATCGACCGGGGCAATACCGGCTACGGCTGGGTCCGTACGAGTCTGTGCTGTGACGACGCCGGCGGGGTCTACGTGAGTTCTGTCGACCACACCCACAAGGTGATCTGGACCGGCGAACGGTTCTCGTTTGATGCGGCTGACGGGGCATGGAGCGCTGAATACCGAAACGGCACTGGTCGCGGTTCAGGGACTACGCCGTCGCTCATGGGCTTCGGTTCCGACGAGGATCGGTTCCTCGTCATTGGCGACGGTGACGACGTAGTCAACATCACACTGTTTTGGCGAGACGAGATCCCCGATGACTGGGAGCAGCTGCCCAACGCACCGTCGCGACGGATCGCCGGGCTGGGCGCCGCCCACATGGGTGATCCGTCTCGTGTAGAGATTCAGACAGAACAGTCCATCACCGTGTCCGGCTACGGCGCCATGACTGTCAACAACGAGCCCGGATCGCGTCCCGACTGGCTGCCGGCCCGGGGTGCCCGCCTGCTGTGCTTTTTCCTAGGTCATCACAAACGATTTACCCCGTTCGGAATGCACAAGTACCAGTGGGACCCTGAGGCCCAGACGTTGCGGGAGGCCTGGGTGACCACCGAGATCAGCTCGCCCAACTCGGTGCCCTACGTCAGCCAGGGTTCCGACACCGTCTACACGTGTGGCACCCGTAATGGAAAGTGGACCATCGAGGCCGTCGACTGGTCGACCGGCGAGTCACGCGGCTACTGGGCGACCGGTGATTCACGATTCAACACCCTCGGGGGCGGAGTGCACGTCGACGGGGACGGCCGAATCATCTTCGGCTCCATCTTCGGTAAGACTCGGATACTCGCCAGTCCTCGAGACTGATTGCGGCCCCCCTGGCTGAAGATCGGGGCCAGAACGCCC
>DPMC01000303.1:9123-13317 GCA_003541675.1 Acidimicrobiaceae bacterium
CTCCTGCGGCCCACCATGCGGTGGTTCGTCCTAGGGTCCGACAACTCTCTGGAGAAACTTCGCACCGGACTCGAGCGGTTCGGACGATTCACCAGGCGCAACGTGGCCGACTGGTCGGAGGTCGCCGTCGGGGGGCTCCCCTCCATCCGGGTCACGCCCCGGTCTGAGCCGTCGAACATCCACATCCTCTACCTGCACGGCGGGGCCTACAACCTGGGTTCACCGTCTAGTCACCTCGGCCTGGTCTCCCAGATCGTCATGCGCCTCGGGGCGACGGCCACCGTGGTCGATTATCGACTGGCCCCTGAACACCCCTACCCGGCAGCGATCGAGGACTGCATCACTGCTTATCGGGCCCTTCTCGAAGAGGTCAACCCATCCTCGTTGGTAGTGGCGGGTGACTCGGCCGGTGGTGGTGCCGCCCTGGCCACCGTGATTGCACTTCGAGATGCCGGCGACCCACTACCGGCTTGTCTCTACCTCATGTCACCGTGGACCGACCTCACGCGCTCAGGGGAGAGCTACCAGACAATGAGCACGGTTGATCCGCTCGTGCCGCCTGGAGGCATCGATTCGCATCTTGGGCTGATGGACGATCTGGTCGATGGTTACCGGGGTGCTGAGGACGCGAGCCATCCGGGAATCTCGCCGCTGTTCGCCGATCTGGGCGAACTGCCGCCGATCCTCGTGCAGGTGGGGAGCGACGAGTTGCTGTTATCAGACTCAACGGTGCTGGCCGAGCGGGCCGAGGCAGCCGGGGTGGATGTTGAACTGGACGTTGCCGATGGCATGTGGCACGTCTGGCAGTTCCTAGCCCCGTGGCTGCCTGAGGCGCGTGGGGCGCTCGACAAGGCTGCGACCTACATTCGGAAACGGGCCATCGTTGATGGCCGGCCCGGTGTCACTTTGGTGACCCGGTCACCGGATCATTAAGCAGCCTCTTCGGCCGGTCTTCGGACAGATGCCCCGTCGGTGTCGATTGCCGGACGGAAGCGGTTACAACTAACCCGTGGAACGAGCACTAGATCGTCGCGCCGAGGCGCTCGGCACCCTGGATGGCGGCACGTTTGACGTCATCGTCGTGGGCGGTGGCATCAACGGCGCCGTCTCTGCCCTCGCTCTGGCGGCCCACGGACTAAGCGTTGCCCTGGTGGAACGAAACGACTTCGGTTCAGGCACCAGTCAGGAGTCGTCGTGCATGGTGTGGGGCGGTTTCAAGTACCTGGAGAGCCGCGACCTGAAGTTGGTGGCCGGCCTGTGCGACTCCCGGAATCGACTTGCAAGTGCCTACCCAACGCGTCTCGTCGAGACCCGGTTCATGGCAGCCCTGGACCGTGGGGCACCCTTTCCGCCCTGGTTCGCTGCACTTGGTGCGGTGGCGTATTGGGGTCTTGGACGCCTAGCCACTCAGCCGCCCCGCCACCGATCGGCGGCCACTATTGAACGCCTTGAGCCATCAGTGGATACCTCAATGGTTCGAGGCGGCATTGAGTACTCCGACTACCTCTTAGTGGATAATGACGCCCGGTTCGTGTCCGAACTGGCAATCGGGTCAACGCGACATGGGGCCACCATTGCCAACCGAGTCGAGGTGCTGGACGCTGAACCGGGAGTGGGTGGTTGGCAGATCGCCATGCGTGACCGGGTTTCTGGCCGTGATCTAGAGGCCACCGCCCGGGTGGTGGTCAATGCTGGCGGACCCGATGTGCCTGTAGTCGGTGAGCTCTTGGGAGCGGTCACCGAGCACCGTCTGGTCTTCTCCAAGGGCATCCACCTGGTGGTGCCCCGGATCACCGACTCGGGTCGGATTCTGGCCTTCTTTGACGATGACGAGCGGCTCTTCTACGTGCTGCCCATGGGGGAGCGATCGGTTATCGGTACCACCGACACTCCCGTCGATGACCCGCAGGTAACCGTTACCGCCGAAGATCGGGCGTTCCTGTTGGAGCAGATCAATGCCCGTATTGATCGGGGGACGCCATTAGGGGAAGCCGACGTGATTGCCGAACGGTGTGGAGTTCGGGCTCTTGTGGTGCCGCCGGGCGGTTCTGCCGAGGGACGAGACTGGACCGAACTATCACGGGAACACGCCGTGGAGGTGGACGCGACCCTTGGCGTGGTTTCGGTACTGGGAGGGAAGCTCTCAGATTGCCTCAATGTAGGTGAGGAGGTAGTGGAGGCCGCCGCTGCCTGTGGTTTATCGGGTCGCAGACCGGTGCGGCGGTGGTATGGCGAGCCAGGCAGAACGGCTCGTCGTCGTTATGACGAACGGGCCGCTGACCTTCAGTTGGCCCCGGGCGTGATCGCCGACCTGTGGCGTCGGCAGGGGATGCGAGCGTTTGCTGCCCTCGACCTGATGGCTACCGATCGATCCCTAGGTGAACCAATGGGCCCACTGGTACCACTGACCGAGGCTGAGGTTCGCGTCATGGCCGACCACGAATGGATCGTGGAAGCCGACGACTTCCTACGGCGACGAACAATGCTTGCCCAGGTCGAACGGGCAGAGGATCTCGCTGCGGACCCCGCCGTGGCCCGTGCTCTGGAGATCCTGAAGATCGCCTAACAGCGACTGGGGAATGATTGGCGGTATCGCCCGACTCTTGACCACCCCCCAACGATCGTGGCACCGTGGACCGTCTGCCGGAACTACCTGCAGCAAGGACGGATGGGCGGGAATCACACCATGTACATCTACAACCGACAGTTAACGATCAAGCCGGATTCGCTCCGAGCGGGCAACGCAAGTGCAGCGGGCCTCATCAGTCATCTAAATCAGAATACGTCCTTGCAGTTCAATCTCTGGCAGGGCCTTCTGGGCGGTCCGGTTGGGACGGTTGGAGCGTCGAGTCGTCTCGACTCCTACAGTGACTTCACCGATGAGGTGGCCCGTCTCTATGCGGAGGACGAGGCCTACGTTGACATGGTGGAGGCAGCGGGGGCTCATTTTGTCGGCAACGCCGAGGACTCCCTCTGGAACGTGGTACACGTGGCCGGCGAGCAGGGCGACGTCCCCAACGTCTGCTCGGTGGTGCGCTTCCAGACCGAGGGGAAGGACTTCCCGTCAGGCGTGGCGTTCGCTACCGAGATGGCCGACTTCTTCAATTCGATCCACGGCGCGTCGATCTCGGTGTCGACGAGCACCTGGGGCGTACCGTTCGGCATCAGCGTGATCGCCGCCTACGACTCGGTGGCCCACTTCGAGGCGTCCACCATGGCGACACAGGCTGATCCCGGCTTTCGCGAGCGCATCACGGGGGCCGTAGGCATCCCCGGCAGCAACATGCACGCGGTCATGCGCCGCGTCATCTGACAGTCCCCTTTTCGGAGGGGCGTTCCAGGTCGAGGTTGAGGGAGACTGCGAGGATGGAGTTGTTCCAACGCCGCCGGTGGATCTGTCCGGACCGGGTGGCCGAGGGGTTGGAGGCTTTTGTAGCCCAACTGGACTGGATCGACACCCATACGGGCCTGTCGATGGCCGGTTGGCGGGCAGAGGGGCACCCTGGCGGTTTGGCTGCCGAACCGGGGGCCATCCTGGCCACCACCACCTACCACGATCATGGCTGGTTCCTCGAAGAGGTAGCCCGCCTGCAATCGCTACGTAACTACGGCCCGGTCAATGAGGCAACTGCGACTCTGACCGTGGGCGTCGACACTTTCGAGCGATGGAACGCCCCGATGCATCTGCCGTCGTGCTGGACACTCGGCGATCCCACGTTCCGACAGGACACTGGCCCAGACGCTGAGATCTCTCACATCGCCACCTGGAGCAACGTGGAGGGGGGTGGGGGCCACGTGACGTGGTTCCCCGATGAGGATAAGACGCCCGCGGCTGCTCGTAGCGGGGTCCGGACGGAACGGTGGCGCCGGATCCACTGACAGGCCTCAACCGGACCCGTCGGTTGGCCATGTCCAATGGCTGGGATGGCGGTCGTCGATCTCGCACTCGTGGTCATCGCGACGGCTGTGCCACTCGGCGAGAGGGTGCATGACCCATTTGCCCACAGAGTGGGCGAGTTCCCCGGATCGAGCCAGGACCGGCTGAAAGCGAGTCTGGCGTTCCACCGGAATGGGTTGGCGTACGCGTGTCCGGTAGGCCAGATAGAGGGCTAGGAGGCCGAGGATGATGGCGAGCGTCCAGAAGTAAGCCGAGGGACCGAACGACTCCATCGTGAAACCAATGATCATCGGCGC
>DPMC01000042.1:0-1784 GCA_003541675.1 Acidimicrobiaceae bacterium
CTCTACGAGATGCTCTGTGTGCTCCCCGGCGTCGACGTCCGTGGCTGAGGATCTGACGAGTAACGGTGAGCCCTCCAAGACCGGGCCCAGCCTTGCTCCCTACTTCCTGATCCTGTTCGGGGCGTCAGCGGGGCTGGGGTCGATCATCGTGCTGCTTGCCGAGATCCGCAGTGAGCTCGGGTTCACCGATACCGGGATCGGCCTGGCCATCGCTGCGGGATTCGCGGCGGCCTTCGTGGCCAACATCAGCATGGCCCCCCAAGCCGACCGGGGCCGGGCCCCGGCCATGCTTCGCGGCGGCCTCGCCCTCGGCGTCGTCGGCATGGTGCTCTTGGCCGTCGGCCAGGATCTTTGGCACTACGTGCTCGGGCGGGCGGTCTTCGGCTTCGCCCTGGGCACTGCCGGCCCGGCGGCCCGACGCACGGTCATCGTGGCCGATCCGACGAACCTGGGACGCAACATGGGTCGCCTTGGAGCGTGGGACGTCGGCGGCTTCGTGGCCGGTCCGATGATCGCCTCCCTGCTGGCCGGTATCGGTGGCTTTCGGTTCACGTTCTGGGCCATGGCCGTCGCATTGGCCATGCTGCTGCCCGTCTCCTTCCGGGCCCAACCCGACACGGCGGCACGAGACGAGGAGGGCCTCGGCCTCAAGGGCCTGCTTCGCATCCGCCGCCTGGTGGGCGCCTTCTTCGTGGTGGCGGCCTACTTCGTGTTCATCGGTGCCTTCGAGGCCGTGTGGGTCCTCGAGATGGATACCCGCGGCGCCACCCAGACCACTCTGGCGGTCGGGATCACCCTGGCGGCTCTCCCCATCGCCCTGCTGTCCCCACTGGGTGGCTCGCTGGCCCAGCGGTACGGCGCCCGCCGGTGGGCCATCGGAGGCCTGGCCAGCATCACCCTGCTGACCACCTTCTACGGCGTCGTCCCCGGAGTGGCCGCCCTGGTGGCCATCACCATGGCCACCTCGGTAATGGAGGGCTTCACCTTCCCGTCGGCCCCCATGCTGGTGGCCGCCGCAGTGGCCGAGAACCGACAGGCCTCCGCGCAGGGCCTCATGGGTGCCGTCGAGGTGGCCACGGCCGCGGTGGCAGCCATGATCATTGCCATGATCTACGACAGCCACGGTGACCTCACGGCCTGGATTGTCACCGCCTCCACCATGGCGATCCTTTTGCTGATTGGTGCCATACTCACGCGACCCACCGACCGTCAGCTCGTCCAACCCGGCGTCCCCACCGACCCGATCAGGAGGCCCTTTCAATGACCAACGCCCTGCTCCACCCGTTTTCCCCACCGGCCATGCCCGAGGGCGACTTCATCGACATCGTCCGCGGCGAGGGCTCGCTCGTCTACGACGCCTCCGGCAAGGACTATGTCGACGCCATGGCCAACCTCTGGCTCTGTCAGGTCGGCCACGGACGTACCGAGATCATCGACGCCGTCACCGCTCAGATGCACCAGATGGAGGCGTACAACACCTTCGCTCCGTTCACCAACGGTCCCGCCGCCCGGGTGGCTGAGATGATCGTGGAGCGGTCGCC
The DNA here is from genome assembly GCA_003541675.1 of Acidimicrobiaceae bacterium. GTDB lineage: Bacteria > Actinomycetota > Acidimicrobiia > Acidimicrobiales > MedAcidi-G1 > UBA9410. Next base: position 1,542 of record DPMC01000042.1, read on the forward strand.
GCACCCCGACGGACGGACCTTCCTGGGTTGCTCGGGATCTGAGGCTGTCGACACCGCGCTGAAGATTGCCCGACTGGTCCAGCAACGCCGGGGCACCGAGGGTCGCCAGGTCATCATCAAGCGCACCAACGGCTACCACGGAACCAACTTCGGAGGGACGTCAGCTCAGGGCATCGCCCCCAACCGTGAGGGCTGGGGCGACCTGGTCCCCCACTTCCTGGAGGTCCCCCACGACGACCTAGA
>DPMC01000042.1:2200-4961 GCA_003541675.1 Acidimicrobiaceae bacterium
GCCGACGGCTACCTCGAGGGCCTGCGTCGCCTGTGTGACGACAACGGGGCACTGCTCATCTTCGATGAGGTGATCTGCGGCTTCGGTCGGACCGGCGAATGGTTCGGCGCCCAGACCTTTGGCGTCACCCCTGACCTGATCACCTTCGCCAAGGGCGTCACGTCGGGCTACCTCCCGCTGTCCGGCGTCATCGTGTCCCGGGCCGTCTGCGAGGAGCTCGAAGAGCCCGGCTTCCTGCTCCGAACCGGCTACACGTACTCGGGACACCATGCCTCGTGCGCAGCGGGCATAGCCAACCTCCAGATCATGACCGACGAAGGCCTTGATCAGCGGGCCAACCACGTCGGCGAAAAGCTCCAGGAGGGCCTGCGTGCCCTGGCGGCCGACGGACACATCGAATCGTGGCGGGGCATGGGCGCGGTGTACGCCGCGGAACTGGGCCGCGACTCCATCCCGGTACGAAACGCCATCCTTGAGGAGGGGGTGATAGTGCGGCCCATCGGGACCTGCCTGGCCATCTGTCCGCCGCTCGTCATTACCGACGACGAAATCGGCCGCGTCATCGACACCCTGGCCAACGCTCTGCGTTGACCAGACCGGTGAGACCGGGAAGCAAGCGTTAGCCGGTGCCCCAGGAGAACGTCATCTTCTCCATCTTGAGTATGGAAAACACCTCGGTGGAGGCCACGCCGTCGATAGACCGGATTCGGTCGTTGACCAGCGACAGCAGAGCCTCGCTGTCCTCGCACAGAACCTCGGCTAGCACGTCGTAGCGGCCAGCGGTGATCAGGACATACTCGGCCTCCCGACACTCAGAGACCGCAGCAGCCACCGCCCGGACGTCACCGGAGACGCTGATACCAACCATGGCCTGGGTGGACAGGCCGAGGCTGAGGGGATCGGTCACGGCCACCACCTGCATGACCCCACGCCCGATAAGCCGGTTGACCCGCTGACGCACCGCTGCCTGGGACAGGCCGACGCGTGGCGCTAGGTCGGCGTAGGACATGCGCCCGTCCACCTGGAGTTCAGTGATGATCGCTCGATCCTTTTCGTCGAGAGGGAAGACCTCGCTCGTAGACCGTCCCGGGGCCCCCGTCAGCTCGTTCACGATGCCGGTCCTACACGCCCAACTCAGCCATGGCTTCGGTTAGCGCCTGACGGAGTTTCGAGTTGATCTCCGCGAACTCATCTGGGCCGGCGATGAGCGGTGGCGAGAGCTGGATAACCGGTTCACCCCGGTCATCGGCCCGACAGATCAGGCCTAGTTCCAGAAGGCGGTTGGACAGGAAACCTCGTAGTAGATGCTCGCGCTCGTCGTCGCTGAACGAGGCCCGGGTGTCGCGGTCCCGAACGAGTTCGATGCCGTAGAAGTAGCCGGCACCACGGATGTCGCCGACGATCGGCAGATCAGCCAGATCGTCTAGCGCGGCCCGGAAGGCCGACTCGTTCGTCTGGACGTGGCCGATGATGCCTTCGTCCTGGAAGATCTGGAGGTTGGCCAGCGCCACGGCGCAGCTCACCGGATGGCCCGCGAAGGTAATGCCATGCAGGAACGAGTCGCCGGTGCCCACGAAGGGCTCGGCCACCCGGTCACTCACGATCATGGCGCCGAGCGGCGCGTAGCCCGAGGTGAGGCCCTTGGCCGAGGTGATCACGTCGGGTATGTAGCCAAACCGCTCGCACCCGAACATGTGGCCGATGCGCCCGTAGGCGCAGATGACCTCGTCGGAAACCAGCAACACGTCGTGACGGTTGCAGATCTCACGGACCCGGTCGAAATAGCCGGGCGGGGGCACAAAGCAGCCGCCGGCATTCTGCACCGGCTCAACGAACAGGGCGGCCACGGTGTCGGGGCCCTCCCTGATGATGGCCTCTTCGATGGCGTCTGCCGCGTGCAACGAGCAGTGCGGGTCGTCCTGACAGGTCGGGCACCGGTAGTGGTTGGTCTCGGGCACCTTGATCGCACCGGGCACTAGCGGCTCGAACACCGTCTTGATGGAATCAAGCCCGGTGATGGACAGCGCACCCATCGTGGTCCCGTGGTAGGCGAGGTTCCGACTGACGACCTTGACTTTGTCGGGCTTGCCCTTCAACTTGAAGTACTGGCGAGCCAGCTTCCAGGCCGACTCGACGGCCTCGGATCCACCGGTAGTGAAGAACACCCGGTTCAGGTCACCTGGCGCCAGTCCAGCCAGAATGGCCGACAGTTCAATGGCCGTCGGGTGCCCGTAGGTCCAGATGGGGAAGTACCCGAGCGTCGCTGCCTGGTCCCCGGCCGCCCGAGCCAGTTCAGGGCGACCGTGCCCCAGTTGGCTGACGAACAAACCGGCTAGACCATCGAGGTACCGGTTCCCCTCGGCGTCCCACACGTGGCAGCCCTGGCCGCGCTCGATGACCCGGGTCCCGTCAATGTCGTTCTTGAGGACAGAGAAGTGTCCCCACAGGTGCTTTTCGGCCAGTTCAGCCAGGCGCTGGTGCTCGCTCATCGTCGGGTTCCCATCATCGTTCGTTGGTTCATCTCGCCGTCCCGCCGCCCGAAACCGGCGGTGGGCCCGCCCGGTCGGCGGGCCGGAAGTGCGTCTTGCACCCCGACCCGCCGACCGGAAGGGAGGAAGGATCAGCCGCGCGCCCTGGTCAGGGCGTCGGTGTACTCGATCTCGAACTCACCGGTGTCCTCGATGAACTCGAGGCGCTCCATCGTCGCCGCGGACGGGTAGATGATCTGGTTGTCGAGCACCTCCTGGTCGATGAACTCCTC
>DPMC01000129.1 GCA_003541675.1 Acidimicrobiaceae bacterium
AGCTCCGGTGGCCTTCTCGGTGCCTACCGGGAATTTCGGCAACGTCTTCGCCGGGCACGTGGCCCGTCTGTCCGGTTTGACTGTGCCCCAACTGGTGGTTGGCAGCAATACCAACGACGTCCTGACCCGGTTCTTCACCGAGGGGACGATGGGCATCACCGAGGTGGTGCCCACCACGTCGCCCAGCATGGATATACAGGTGTCGTCCAACCTCGAGCGTCTGTTGTTCGAGATCAACGGCCGTGATGGTGCCGCGGTGGGTGCCCAACTGGACGACTTCCGGGCCACCGGTACCTTCCGGTTGGATCCGGATCAGCACGCCTCCCTGGCCAGCGGTTGGGCCGGCGCCCGCTTCAATGACGACGCCGTCCGGGCCTGCATTGCCGATGAGGCTGATCGCTCTGGACTGGTGCTCGACCCGCACACGGCGGTCGGTGTGCTGGCCGCCCGGGCCTGCCGTCGTGATCCGTCGATCCCCATGGTGGCCCTGGCCACGGCTCACCCAGCCAAGTTCCCCGATGCGGTTGAGGCGGCCACCGGCTTCCGGCCGGGGTTACCAGGTCATCTGGCCGACCTCCACGATCGGCCCGAACGCCTGACGGCCCTGCCCGCCGACCTGGCGGTCATCGAGGACTTCGTGCGGTCGCATAAGCGGTGACCAGTATGAACCGATGGTCTGGAATGATCCCTCCATGGAGAGCAGCGTGAAGTATCCGTCATGAAGTACGTCGTCTGTGTTCCCGACGGTTGCGCCGACCTGCCGGTGCCCGAACTCGACGGGTGTACCCCGCTTGAGGTCGCTCACATGCCGATGCTGGACACTTTGGCTGCCCGGGCCGTCGTGGGTCGTGCCGCAGTGATTCCCGAGGGGATGCCACCGGGGAGCGACGTCGGCAACATGTCGATCATGGGATTCGATCCGGCCCAGTTCCACACCGGTCGGGCCCCCATCGAGGTGGCAGCCATGGGCCGTACGCTGCGCCCCGACCAGACGGCCTTCCGGTGCAATCTGGTGGTGGTCCGCGACGGCGTGATGGTCGACTACGCAGGCGCCAACCCGTCCAGCGCGGAGGGTGCCGCAGTAGTGGCCGCTCTGCAGGATGAGGTCGCACCGCGCTACGAGGGGGTCGAGTTCCTGGCTGGTGTGGGGTTCCGCAACGCCATGATCGCTCCCAAGGAGTGGATAGATGCCGACTGCACGCCCCCGCACGATCTCTCCGGTGATCCCATCGTGTTGCCCAAGGGCCCGGCGGCCGGACGGCTCATCGAGGTCATGGAGGCCTCCCGGGAGGTGATGGAGCATTTCGACATGGAGGCCGACCAGACATGGCTCTGGGGCCAGGGCTTCCAGCCGCAGGTGCCCTCGTTCCGCGAGACCCACGGCGTCGAGGCCGGGCTGGTCACCGCGGTCGACCTGGTACGTGGCATCGGCGTGCTCTCCGGCATGAAGATCTGCGACATCCCCGGCGCCACCGGGTGGTACGACACCGACTACGAGGGCAAGAGGGACATCGCCCTCGCCGAGTTGGAAGCAGGCCTCGACCTGTTCGTGATCCACGTGGAGGCCACCGACGAGGCCGGTCACGCTGGCGACGTGGCTGCCAAGGTGGAAGCCCTCGAACACTGGGACCGGCGGATCCTGGCCGACCTGGTTCCGGCGTTGGAAGCCATGGGCCCGTGGCGCCTGCTGATGCTCCCGGACCACGCCACACCGTTGACCACCCGGACCCACACCCCGGATCCCGTGCCGTACCTGCTGGTGGATTCGGCTGTCGACGGACCGGGTGGCACGTTCACCGAGGTCGGGGTGGCCGACCGGTCTCCGGTTCCCGGACATACCCTGATGGGAAGGCTCCTAGCCGGCTGATTTCCTTTCCCTGTAACGGATCCGGGGATTCCGACCAGGGGCATGTTGCTGTCGTTCGCGGCGATTCGGTAGAGTGGGACGGTCGTCGGGCGGGCGACGTGTTCTCCGGAAACCTCGTTTCCTCCTCATGGACTCCACTTCGTGGCCCCAATCGTGGGGGATGGACAGGTTCCGGAGATGCCGTCCACGACACACCCTCCATCCCGATCTTCGGTGGTGGACGGTGGATTCCGATGGGAACCGAACCCGGTTCGCATCCATCCGATGGGCCTCTGGTCCTTGGAAGACCCGCAGGGCTTCTGGCCCTCGAAAAACCGAAGGGCCATCGGCCCTCGAGAAACAGGTGTTGTGAGCATGGACTCCACCCAACTGGAACGCGGAACGCTGGAAAGCAAGGACCGCGACGAACTGACGACGATCGCCACTGCGCTGGGCGGCAAGCCCGGTTCGCGTGCCCGCAAGGCTGAGATCGTCGACCTGATCCTGGATCTGTCCGGCGGAGGCAACGGTTCGTCCTCCAACGGTGGACGGCCTCCTACCGTTGCCACCGAGCCTGTGGCACCTGCTGAGGAGTCTGCGGAGGAGCCGCTGGCCGAGTGGGAGGTGGCTGCCGAGGCCGAGGAGGCAGTTGGCACCGATGGTGATCAGTCCGCCGACTCGGATGCCAGCGCAGAAGCCAACGCAGAAACCAGCACGGAAGCCGACACTGACCGCTCTGGCGACCAGAAGTCGGATCGTGACGGTGGTCGTGGTCAGGGTGGCCAGAATCGTGACC
>DPMC01000115.1 GCA_003541675.1 Acidimicrobiaceae bacterium
GACAATCCGAGGGGTGAACCACCTGAGGGGGTAATAGCGGACATCCTTGCGGGAATGGAACGACCCGATCCGCTCGTGGAGCCCGACCGTCGTCGTGCCATCGCCGTCGCTCTGGCTGCAGCGTCGGCCGCCGATCTGATCGTGGTGGCGGGCCGGGGTCACGAAACCATCCAGGAGATGGCGGGTCTTCAACTCCCATTCGACGACCGCGCGGTGGTCGTCGAGGAGTGGTCACGGATAATGGACAGTGGGTCCGGTCCGGGGGTAGAGCGGTGATCCGGATCCTGTTGGCAGCCGGCATTGCCATGGTGGTATCTCTCATCGGTACCCGCGTGCTGATCCTTTGGTTAACCCGTCTCCGGCTCGGCCAGCCCATCCGAGACGACGGTCCGGAGGGTCACGTCACCAAGGCCGGTACGCCGACCATGGGAGGACTGGCCATCATCGGCGGGGCGTTTCTGGGCTATGTCCTGAGCGACCTTTACCGAGGCATCTATACCCGCACTGGAATCTTCGTGATGCTGGCCATCATCAGTGGGGGAGTGGTCGGGCTGATGGACGACTGGATCAAGGTAGTGCGTGAGCGCAACCTCGGTCTCAACAAGCGGGCCAAGATGCTCGGGCTCTTTGCAGTGGCTCTTACCTTCGCTGTACTGATGCTGGAACACGCACCGACCCACACCACGCTGTCTGTCACCCGTTTCGACCAGCCGGGTATTGAACTGGGTTCGATTCTCTGGTCGATCTGGGCCGTGCTCCTCATCATCGGTTCGGCCAATGCCGTCAATCTGACCGACGGCCTAGATGGCCTGGCGGCCGGGGCGGGCACCTTCTGTTTCGGTGCCTACACCGTCATCGCCTTCTGGCAGTTTCGGTATCCCGAGACCTACGAGATCGCCCATGCCCTGGACTTGGCGGTGGTAGCAGCGGCCATGGCCGGCGGTTGCTTGGGCTTCCTGTGGTGGAACGCCGCTCCGGCCCGGATCTTCATGGGCGATACGGGGTCCCTGGCCATTGGTACGGGCCTGGCCACCCTCGCGCTGGCCACCGGGACGCACCTACTGTTGCCCATCGTGGCCGGGTTGTTCGTGGCCGAAACGGTGTCGGTGATCGTGCAGATCGCGAGCTTCCGCCTGTTCGGCGGTCGCCGGGTTTTCCGGATGGCGCCCTTTCACCATCACTTCGAGCTGAGCGGATGGCCCGAGACCACGGTGATCATCCGGTTCTGGATCATGTCGGGACTCTGCACGGCTGCGGGTCTGGGGATTTTCTATGCCGATTCATTGTCGGCCGGGGTGACCGACGGGCTCGGCGGATGACCGACGCAACCACTCTGGTCCTCGGACTGGGAGTGGCCGGTCGGGCTGTGCTGGATGCCCTGGTCCGCCGGGAGTTCTATGTGGTGGCCGTAGATGATGCGCCTGGTGGTGCGGCCCGCCAGTGCGCGGATCGCCTTGGTGTGTCGCTGGTGGAGGCGCCGGCGGCCGACGAGTGGCCACGATTGCTGGATGGAATCAGTGAGGTAGTCATGGGTCCCGGGGTTCCCGATTCCCACCCCTGCCATGCCGCGGCCCGGGCGGCCAGGGTCCCGGTGATCGATGAGTCTGATCTGGCAGCCCGCTGGGACGACCGTCCCCGTTGCGCTGTTACCGGTACCAACGGGAAGACCACGGTGGTGACTCTGGTGGCGGAGATGTTGGAACGTTCCGGCATTCGGACCTTGACGGCCGGGAACACCGATACGCCGCTTGTGGCGGCCATCGATGACGGAGAGGTGTCGACCTTCGTGGTCGAAGCCTCTTCGTTCCGTCTTAGTCACGCCAATATGTTCAAGGCGTCGCCCGCCGGGTGGCTGAACTTCGCGCCGGACCATCTTGACGTACACGCGGACGCTTCCGCCTATGAGGCAGCTAAGGCCCGGATCTTCGAAGGGGTAGCCCGGCCAGCGGATGCGGTGGCCAATGCTTCTGATCCCGTGGTCATGGCCCACGCTCCCGAGGGGGCGTTGTTGTTTGGGGGTGTTGAGACGCCCTGCCGAGTCGACGGTGAGGGATCGTCCGCTCTTCTGATCGTGAACGACGAGCCCCTCATCGAGGTGGCCGCGCTGATGCGTTCGCTGCCCCATGACCTAGACAATGCTCAGGCGGCCGCTGCTCTGGCCATCCGCGCCGGAGCTTCCCGGACGGCCTGCGCCGAGACTCTGCTCGGGTTCGCCGGATTGGCACACCGGATGGCTCTGGTGGCCGAGATTGAGGGCGTCCGGTTCGTGGATGACAGTAAGGCCACCACGCCGCACGCCACGCTGACCGCCATGGCCGGACTGCCGGGATCGGTCCTGATCGCCGGTGGGCGTAACAAGGGTGTGGACCTCGCTGTGCTGGGCAGGTCCCGACCCCGGGCCGTGGTGGCCATTGGTGAGGCGGCCGACGAGATCGTCGAGGCGTTCACCGGCCGCTGTCCCGTCCACGAGGCCACTTCGATGGACGAGGCGGTGGCCCTGGCCCACGGGGCAGCCGACGGTTCCGGAACGGTGCTGCTCTCCCCGGGTTGTTCGTCGTTCGACTGGTACGGATCGTATGTGGAACGTGGCCTTGATTTCGGACGGATCGTGCGTTCCTTGGATGGGGCCGGGGCGTGAACGTCGTGACTACCGATGAACGTCGGTCTCGAGAGTTAGGCGCGTCGACGTATCGGTCACGCCGTCCAGCACGCTTCGTGGTGCTGGCCTTCATGGCCATGCTGATGGTCCTGCTGGGCATCGTGATGGTCCTCTCGGCGGCATCGGTTCAGGACCTCCGAATCCACGGCAATGCCTGGTACCACCAGCGCCGCCAGCTCATCTGGGTTGTGCTGGGTCTGGCTGGACTGGTGACCACCTCGAGGCTCGACTACCGGCGACTGAAGCCGATGGCCGTCTGGCTCCTGGTCGGCTCGGTGGTACTGCTGCTGACCGTCTTCATCCCGGGTATTGGTATTCGGGCCAACGGTTCGTCCCGGTGGATCGGCGTCGGCGCCGCTACCTTCCAGCCATCAGAGTTGGCCAAACTGGCCGTCATTCTCTACGGGTCGGTCCTCCTCTCGAGTCGACCGGTAAACGACCTCCGGGGCACAATTCTGCCGCTTGCCGCCGTGCTGGGCGGAGTGGGTGCGCTCGTCTACGCCGAACCTGACCTGGGAACCACGATGATCCTGGGGGCCATCGCCGCCTCGCTGCTCTTCTTCGCCGGACTGCGACTGGCCATTGTGGGGGCAACCGCAGCGTTGGGCGTCAGCATGCTGGGGGCCATGACGATGACCGCCGGCTACCGACGCGAGCGTCTGCTGTCTATGTTCGACCCGTGGAGCGACCCGCTCAACACCGGTTGGCAGGCCATCCAGGCCGGGGTTGCCATGTCAAACGGCGGGCTTTGGGGCATGGGCCTGGGGGCCAGTCGGGCCAAGTGGGGTTTCCTGCCGTTTGCTGAGACGGACTTTATTTTCGCCATCGTGGCAGAGGAGCTCGGCTTCGCGGCCGCCCTCGGCGTGATCCTCGTCTACCTGGTGATCGGCCTAGTCGGCTTGAACACAGCGCTTCATGCTCCCGATCGTCTCGGCCAACTACTGGCGGCTGGTATCACGACCTGGATCATGATCCAGGCCTATGTGAACATCGGTGCAGTCTTGGGTGTGCTTCCCATCACCGGGGTGCCTCTGCCGTTCGTCTCCTACGGCGGGAGTTCGATGGTTCTCACCCTGACCGCGTACGGCGTCCTGTTGAACGTGGCCCGGCAGACGCCATGAGCGGGTCGG
>DPMC01000220.1:0-2254 GCA_003541675.1 Acidimicrobiaceae bacterium
CAGATCGTCGCCCACTGGGTGGACATGGGCGACGGGGCCTGGTTTGCCCTGTGGGTGGGGGTCCTCGTGGGGATTCTCATGTTGCTCTGGGGGCTCTGGACCAGCAACGCCCTCCGGGAACGAGGGGTGACCCTCCTGGCCCCCACTGCAGCCGTGGGCACCGTCTGCATGGCCGCCGGCATGGCCATGGACTCCGCTTCCCGGCTCGCCCTCCTCGACGCCGCCGAGCACATGCCCACCGCTGCAGTGGTGGCGGTCAGCGCCATGCTCCAGTACCTGTGGGTGCCCTTCCTTTTCGGCATGGTCCTCATCACGGTCGGTGTGAGCGCCTCAGCAAAACAGACGGGCCTCATTCCCTCGTGGTTGGCCTGGATCGGCTATGCGACAGCTCTCATCCTCGTGATCCCCCACCCGATCTCCTTCATCGGCTTCCTGGTGTTCGCCATCTGGCTGCTGCTCTCCAGCATCATCATGTTCCGCAAGACGGGCGCGACAGCCTGACCACGGTCACAGGTCGCGGGCCCGGGGCGTGCACGCCCCGGGCCCGCTGCGACCTAGGCCGTCCCGCCGTACGCCGGGCTCAGGTCCGACAGCGGGCCACCTCAAAGAGGGCAACGGCGGCAGCCGCCGAGACGTTCAGCGAGCCGAGTACCCCAGCCAGCGGGATGTGGGCAATGGTGTCGCACCGCTCCCGCACCAGGCGGGACAGGCCAGTCCCCTCGGCGCCCATGACGAGGGCCACCGGCTGGTCGGCCACCGCGAGTTGGTGGATGGCCCCATCTCCACCAGCGTCGAGGCCCACGGACCACACGCCAGCATTCGACATCTGTGACAACGCCTTGGGCAGGCCTCCAACCCTGGTCATCCGAAGGTGCTCGATAGCCCCAGCTGCCGACTTGGCCACCGTGGCCGTCACCCCGGCCGCCCGGTGACGGGGCAGAACCACACCGGTCACCCCGGCACACTCCGCTGAGCGCAGGATCGCCCCGAGGTTGCCGGGATCGGTCACACCGTCGAGTAGCAACAGGAACGGGTCTCGACCGGCAGCGTCGGGCACGAGGAGGTCGTCGAGCTCGTACTCCTGCAGCGGCTGGGCGAGGGCCAGAACCCCTTGGGCAGCCTCGGTGCGGGTCATGGACTCGAACTTGTTACGTGACACCTCGCGAATGGTGACCTTGGCCTCGTCGGCCAAATCGATGATGTCGTCGAGGATGGGGGCTGAGTCGAGATCGCCGGCCAGAACTACCTCGCGGGTCCGGCGGGTGCCGGCCAGCAGGAGCTCTCGAACGGCCTGACGGCCCTCCACCTGGTCGCCACCCAGACCTTTGGGCCCGTCGCCACCGTCACGATTACCCAACGGCGAGGTGCCCCGCTGGCCCGAGCCACGGACCCGGCCGGAACCGCCCCCGGGCTTGTTGGGTCGACCGGTTGACGATCGGCGGGGCGGCGGTTCAGGGCGAGCCGCACCCCGGTTGCCCTTGCCGACGTTCTGAGGACCGCCCCGACGGGGGCCACCCCTACTCGAACCAGCCTTACTCGGACCGCCTTTGCGGGCGCCACCGCCCGAACCCCTTCCACTTCCACCTCGGGAACCACTCACGAGGTGCCTCCATCTTCTCGCCCCGACGGGGCAACGGATCGAACCAACAGGACGACGGCGAAACAGGCCACACCCTCACGACGGCCCAGGGCACCGAGACCCTCGGCCCGCTTGCCCTTGATGGTGACCGGGCCACCGACTACTCGAGTCAAGCCGACCTGCATCTCATCACGACGGGGCGCCAACTTCGGGGCCTCGAGGACCACTGTGCAGTCCACGTTGGCCACCGTCCAACCCTCGGCAGCCACCGCGGCAGCCGCATTGGCCAACAGGGCCATGCTGTCGGCACCGGCGAAGGCAGCGTCGGTGTCTGGGTAGCGCTGCCCTATGTCACCTAGACCAGCGGCCCCAAGTAGGGCGTCGGTAACGGCGTGGGCCACCGCATCGGCGTCGCTGTGACCTGCCAGACCAGGGCCGTCGAACGTCACGCCGCCCAGGACCATGGGCCGGCCGGAATCCTCGCTAAACGGGTGGACGTCAAAGCCCTGCCCGATACGCAGTTCGGGGATCGTCGGTCGATCAGACCCGGAGTCAGCCATCGAAACCGCTCCCATCATCAGCCGACCCGAGGGACTCGGTGGCCAGCACAAGGTCCACCGGTCGGGTGATCTTGAGGTTCGCCGGCTCGCCATCCACGACCACCACTGTGCCACC
>DPMC01000220.1:2557-2730 GCA_003541675.1 Acidimicrobiaceae bacterium
TCCACGACCACCACTGTGCCACCGACGGCCTCCACGAGGGTGGCGTCGTCGCTAGCGTCGGTCCCAGCGGCATGGGCGGCCCGGAGTCGATCGGCTGGAAAGCCCTGGGGCGTCTGCACCGCCAGCACTCCGTCACGATCCACTACACCACCGTCGACCGCCCGGAGCGAGTC
>DPMC01000069.1 GCA_003541675.1 Acidimicrobiaceae bacterium
TGCACGCCCGGCGGAACGATCGTGCTCCTGGGTCCCGACCCCAAGGAGGAACTCGGGGCGCTGTTTCTGCGACTCCGACACGCCGTGGTCCACGACGGGGCCACCCTGATTGAACTCACGCCGCGACGTACCGGGCTGAGCCCTCACGCCGCCCATTCGCTGCGAGTTACCCCAGGTGATGCGGCTGGCGTGGTGGCCGCCATGTTCGGCTCCAGATCACCGGTCGGTGTCGGCGGCATCCCGGTCGACCAGTTGGCCGCTGCCGGAGCCACCCTGGCCGCCGCGGTGGCTGACGGTTCGCCGGTCACGGTGCTGCTGGGCCGACCCTCGCTGGCCGAGTCAGCCGGCCCGGTAGTGGACGGTGCACTGGCCCTCCACGACCATCTGCCTGAGGCCACATTCCTCTCGCTTCTCCGTCGCGGCAACGTCCACGGCGCCATGGACATGGGTCTGGCTCCCGGGCTCCTTCCAGGTCGCGCATCGCTGGCCGATGCCGGACGGGTCGCCGATGCGTGGCCGACCGTACCGACGGCCGCCGGCCATGACGCGCTGGGGATTCTCACTGCGGCGGCCGCTGGAGACATTGACGTCCTCGTCTTGCTGGGGGCCGATCTGCTGGCCGATGTGCCCGACCGCCAACTCGTCGAGCAGGCCCTGGCCGGGGCGAGAACCGTGGTGGCCATCGACCTGTTCGGCACCGAGACCGTGGCCCGGGCCGACGTGGTCCTCCCCGCCGTGGCCTCCACCGAACTCGACGGAACCTTCACCAACCTGGAGGGCCGGGTAAGCGTGGTGGCCCGCAAGGTGACCTCACCTGGAACGTCCCGACCTGACTGGGCGATCGCCGTGGATCTCGCCGAGCGTCTGGGTGGTGACCTGGGCTTCGAGTCAGTGGACGACGTGCTGGCCGAACTGGTCACCGTGTCGCCGCTTCACTCCGCGCTCACACCCGAGGCCCTCGCCGAGGCGACCCGCGAGGGGATCCTGATCGAGGGTTCGCTGGGTCTGGACCGGCCCGAACCGACCGGCGTTCCGGGACGCGACGGCTACGGCCTCCGCCTGGTGGTCGACCGGTGCATGTACGACGCCGGGGTCCTGGTGGCCCACAGCCCGTCATTGGCCGGTCTGGCCCCGGGGACGCGTGCCGGCATTGAGCCGACAGACTTGGCCAGCAACGGGATTGACGAGGGTGAGGTCGTGGACCTCATCAGCGCCCAAGGCACCATCCAGGTGGTGGTGGCCGCCGATGCCGGTGTGGCCCGGGGGACCGTGCACCTGAGGGCCAACCAGCCCGACATGGACGTCAACGCCCTGATCGATGCCTTGGCGCCGGTCACCGAAGTCCGGGTGGGTCGCCGGTGAGCGCCCTGGACACCGCCGTGCTGGCGCTGGATCCGCTGCTGAGTGGCGATCTGGACCTGGGCATCGTGGGCATCGTGGTCCTGAAGGTCGTTGTGGCCTTCACCCTGCTGCTCGTCTCGGTCATGCTCATGATCTGGTTCGAGCGCAAGCTGGTGGCCGACATGCACAACCGGATCGGCCCGGCCGTGGCCGGCCCGTTCGGCATCCTCCAGACACTGGCCGACGGGATCAAGCTGTTCTTCAAGGAGGACCTCATCCCGGACCGGGCCGACCGGGTGGTCTTCAAGTTGGCCCCCTATCTGTCGTTGGTGCCGGCCTTCCTAGTGTTCGCCATTGTCCCCATTGGGGGCGACTTCTCGTCGGGCGACGGCACCGTCACGTGGTTCGGTGAGCGCACCTACCTGCAGGTGGCCGACCCGCCGGTGGGCGTCCTATTCTTCCTTGCCCTCTCTTCGATCGCCGTCTACGGCGTGATGCTGGCCGGCTGGTCGTCGGGTTCGAAGTACCCGCTGCTCGGTTCGGTGCGGGCGTCGGCCCAGATGATCAGTTATGAGGCGGCCCTCGGCCTGGCCATCGCAGCGGTCTTCCTGACCTCCGGTTCGCTGTCCACGCACGACATCGTGGCCAGTCAGGTCAACGGCAGCTGGAACGTTCTGGCCACCGGCGTTGTCCCGTTCATCGTGTTCCTGATGGCCGGGACCGCTGAGTTGAACCGCCCGCCATTCGACCTGGTGGAGGCCGAACAGGAGCTGGTCGGCGGGTTCCACACCGAATACAGCTCGCTGCGGTTCGCTCTCTTCTTTCTGGCCGAGTTCATGAACGTAATCACCATGTCGGCTATCGCCGTCACCTTGTTTCTGGGTGGCCCAGCCGGACCGATCCTGACCGACACCTTGGGCTGGGTGTGGCCAGTCTTCTGGTTCAGCCTCAAGGTGTTCGCCTTCCTGTTCTGCTTCGTGTGGCTCCGGGCCACGCTGCCCCGGCTGCGCTACGACCAGCTCATGGACCTGGGGTGGAAGGTGCTGATCCCGGTGGCTCTCGGATGGTTCCTGCTGATCGGGGCCATGAACGTGGCCGGTGACCGGGGATGGCCGCTGGTGCCGGTGGTGATGGTCGGCATGGCCGTGATGGCCGGCGGTGCTGCGCTCCTCATTGGTGCGGTGTCCAAGGCCCGGGCCGAGCGTCTGGCAGACCTGGATGGCGAGCGGGAAGGCGAGTCGGTCTGATGGGTTACTTCCGCGGCTTCGCCGTCACCTTCGGCAAGATGTTCGAGAAGCGGGTCACCACCTCGTACCCGAAGGACAAGCGTCCCAAGCCGGCCCGCTTGCACGGCCGCCACGTGCTGAACCGGTACGAGGACGGCATGGAGAAGTGCATCGGTTGTGAGCTGTGCGCCGGGGTCTGCCCAGCGAAGTGCATCTACGTGCGCGGCGCCGACAACCCGCCCGACGAACCGGTGTCCCCCGGCGAGCGGTACGGCTTCATCTACGAGATCAACTACCTGCGGTGCATTCACTGCGACCTGTGCGTGGAGGCCTGCCCGACCGAGGCCATCACCGAGTCGAAGTTGTTCGAGTTTTCGTTCACCAACCGGGCCGACGCCATCTACACGAAGGACGAGTTGGTGGTCGATGCCACCACGGGTCGTCCTCAGCACCTCCCGTGGGAAGACTGGCGACCGGGTGACGACGCCATGACTTCGGGTTGGATGCGTGCCACGTCGCCCAGTGGGGACGCCTCGTACAGCGGACAGGTGTCGTGGTCGGGCGAGCTGGGTCATGGCGTGAGGGCCCCGGAGGTCGGGCAGTCAGACGGAGATGCCGGCGCTGAATCCGACGAACCTGGATCCGATGACGAAGGGTCGGATACCCACTGATGGAAGCCTTCGTCTTCTTCGCCAGTGCGGCGATCGTGTTGACCGGTGCCGTGGGCGTGCTCACGTCGCGTAACCCGGTGCACGCCGCCCTGTTCCTGGTCCAGACCCTGTTCGGGGTCGCCGTCCTGTTCGTCCTCCAGGACGCCACCTTCCTGGCTGCCGTCCAGGTCATCGTCTACGCGGGCGCCGTGGTCATCCTGTTCCTGTTCGTGATCATGCTGCTGGGCGTCGACCGGGCCGAGAACCTCGGGGTGGAACCCATTGTCGGCCAGCGTCCCCTGGCCGCGGTGATCGGCGCCTCGTTGATGGGGATGCTGCTCACCCTCCTGCTGGTGGCCACCGATGGTCCGACGGGTGCTCCCGGTCGGACCGCGCCGCTGGGTGATGCCGGGGACAACACCCGGCGTC
Organism: Acidimicrobiaceae bacterium; assembly: GCA_003541675.1. GTDB lineage: Bacteria > Actinomycetota > Acidimicrobiia > Acidimicrobiales > MedAcidi-G1 > UBA9410. The sequence goes on from DPMC01000069.1 coordinate 3,647, forward strand.
TCGGCGAGGCCCTGTTCACCGGGCACGTTTTCGCCGTGGAGTTGACCGCCCTGCTGCTGACCGTCGCGGTGGTCGGCGCTGTGGTGCTGGCCCGGACCGTCAAGGGCCCGCTGCAACCGCCTCCCGTCGTGGTCGTGGCTACGTCCACCGAGCCCGCCGACGCCGATGCCGGGCCTGATACAGCGGCTGACGAAGAGCCCGAAGAAGCGGGGGGCGCCTGATGGTGGTGACCACCTCCTGGTATCTGGCGTTGGGGGCCGTGCTGTTCTCGCTCGGCGCCGTCGGCCTTCTGACCCGCCGCAACCCGCTGGT
>DPMC01000281.1:0-137 GCA_003541675.1 Acidimicrobiaceae bacterium
TCTGATGAACCGGACTCCCAGATGAGGCCCCGCTTGGGGTTGTCCTGGCGGAGCAACCAGCCTTCAGGAGCGATAACGCCGGCGTCTCGTAGACGGTCACCGGCGCCCCGACCGGTGCTGTGGTCGAGCCCGACGGA
>DPMC01000281.1:469-700 GCA_003541675.1 Acidimicrobiaceae bacterium
GGAACGTTCCGACCGGAACCGGCTACGAACGTCGCCACCGGAACCTGAGAGCCTCGGGCCGAGAACCATGCGAAGAGGCCCGGCACGTCGGCTCGGAGCGAGTCGTCCACGTCAGGTTCCACGTTGATCCACGAACCGGGCGAGCCAGCCACCTCATCTAGCACGTCGACCAGATCGGTCGGGTCGGTGGAATCGACAAGGAACGTTTCGGTGTCGAAGCTGGCCACGTCC
>DPMC01000281.1:1046-4454 GCA_003541675.1 Acidimicrobiaceae bacterium
TCACCGGTACGGTGGCGCCGTGACCGACCGGCCGCCTCGTCCGCTGCGGATAGCCGCCCTGGTCAAACAGATTCCGAAATTCCAGGAGATGCGCCTCGGCGACGACGGCCGTCTGGTGCGCGACGGTCTCGAACTCCACATGAACGACTACTGCCGACGTGGGGTGCGGGCGGGTTGCGATCTGGCCGAGGCCACCGGCGGCACGTGCACGGCGATCACTCTCGGTCCCGACGCCGCCGAGACCGTGCTACGGGAAGCCATCCTGTGTGGCTGCATCGAGGGGATCCACGTGACCGGCTCGGCGTTCGCCGGGAGCGACACCCTGGCCACCTCCAGAGCCGTGGTCGCCGCCCTGGAGGCCACCGGACCGTGGGACCTCGTCCTGTGCGGTCGTAACTCGGTCGACGCCGACACCGGCCAGGTGCCCGCCCAGGTGGCGGAACTTCTGGGTTTTCCCCTGTTGGTGGGTGCCCGGGAACTGGACTTGACATCCGGCCCGGGGAAGTCCGTCCGGGGGCTGGCAGCCTTACTGGAACACGATGACGAGTGGCTACGTGCCGAGGTCGACCTGCCGGCCGTGGTCTCGTGCGCCGAGCGTTTGTGCGACCCGTGCAAGGTGAAGGAGCCTGAGGCGTGGGCCACCGTGGACGGTGCTCTCATCCGCCGCCTCGGACCCGCCGATCTGGGCCCCGGACCTTGGGGTGCGGCAGCCAGTCCGACGGTGGTCGGTGAGGTGCGGTTACTCGACGTTGAACGGGCTGGTGAGACGCTCATTGGCGCCGACAAGACCCATCTGGACCGGGTGCTCGAAGTGGTCCGGTCCGGTGGCGCCATCTGGGGGTCTAAAGACGCTGGCGGAGAGGTGGCCCGACCGTCTGGTCCAGGCGACGGTGGCGAGATCGTGGTGGTCGGCGAACCCGGACGAGAGCGTTCGACCTCCGAACTTCTGGGAGCGGCCGCCAGCCTGGCCGACACCATCGGCGGCAGGACGGTGCTGACCATCGACGTGGTCCACGACTGGGAGGCCCTCAGCGGCCAGGGCGCAGATCGGGTGCTTCGCCATGCTGGGGTGACCGGCGCCGACGAGGTGGCCCGGATGCTGACCAGATCACTGGTGGAGGACCCGCCGTGGGCCGTACTGGCACCGTCGACGGCCTGGGGTCGCGAGGTGGCGGCGCGTCTGGCCATCTGCCTGAATGCCGGCCTAACCGGCGATGCCGTGGGGCTCGAGGTACGTGACAGACGTCTGATCGCGCTGAAGCCCGCCTTCGGTGGCCGTCTGGTAGCCGAGATCACCTGCACCTCGACCGTCCAGATGGCGACCGTCCGCTCCGGCATCTTGCCCACGCTGCGGCCTCGGCCCGGGGCCCCATTCGCCGCGGACCATCTCGGGTCACCGGCACGGGAGCCGGCACGAAAGTCAGGGCACGGAGGGCCAGCCGATCGACTGGTACGGATCTTGGAGCGTCGCCGCGACGATGACAGCGGCCTGTTGGCCAACGCCGACGTGGTGATCAGTGTGGGACAGGGCGTCGAGCCCTCGGAGTTGTCCCACGTGGAGAGACTGGCAGGGCGGCTGGGTGCCGAACTGTGCGCCACACGAAAGGTCACCGATGCCGGATGGATGCCTCGGGCCCGTCAGGTGGGCATCACCGGGCATGCCATTGCCCCCCGACTGTGTATCGCCATCGGGACATCCGGGAAGTTCAATCACACGGTCGGGCTCCGGGGGGCCACCACGGTGGTGGGCATTAACCCTGACCCGGAATGCGAGCTATGGAACTGGTGCGACGTGGGCCTGATCGCCGATTGGCGTGACGCCCTCGAACCACTAATCGACCGACTGGTCGCCGACTCGACGGTCAGCTCCTCGGCGTGAACCAGTGAGGCCGGGCACACCAATCAATCAGGTCGATCGACTCCGGCGGCTCGCAGGGCCTCGGCATCGACCCACTCAAGGCTGAGGATGTGGGTGGCGGCCAACAGGACCTGGGGCGCCGCTCCGGCCTCGTGAGCCTCCTGCCAGCGTGGGGCGCACAGACACCATCGGTCACCGGGATGCAACCCCGGGAACCCGGGCCGCGGTGTCGATAGGTCATTGCCAGCTTCCTTGGAGAAGGCCAGAAACTCCTCGGTCATCAGAGCGCACACGGTGTGCACGCCGAGGTCGTCAGCTCCGGTGTTGCAGCAACCATCCCGGTAGAAACCGGTCAGGGGGTCAACACCGCATTCCTGGAGCGGCGTTCCCAGCACGTTGACGGCCATCGGTCGAAGCCCCAGAGGACCGTCAGGCTCGAGCGTTCTTGAGGCGCTTGACGGTCCGGGCGCGGGCGGTGGCGTCGAGTTCGACCTTGCGGAGACGCACCACGCCCGGCATCACCTCGACGCACTCGTCGTCAGCGATGTACTCCAACGCCTGCTCGAGGGAGAGTCGCCGCGGCGGTGTTAGGCGGATCGTGTCGTCAGATGCCGAGGCCCGCACGTTGGTGAGCTTCTTTTCTCTGCAGATGTTGACGTCCATGTCCTCGGCCCGGGGGTTCTCGCCGACGATCATCCCGGCGTACACCTCCTCGGTGGGGCCGATGAACATCGAAGCCCGTTCCTGGATGCCGGTGATGGCGTACGCCGTGGCACTACCGATGCGGTCGGCCACCACGCTGCCTGTCTGGCGGATTCGCAGGTCACCCATCCACGGCTCCCAACCTTCGAACACGTGGTGCAGAAGGCCGGTACCCCGGGTTTCGGTCATGAATTCGGTCCGGAAACCGATCAGTGCACGGGCAGCCACCACGTAGTCGAGACGGACCCAACCGGTGCCGTGGTTGGTCATGTCCCCCATGCGGGCCCGGCGCTCACCGAGTAGTTGGGTGACGGCACCCACGTACTCCTCGGGGACGTCCACTGAGAGGCGCTCGGTGGGCTCGTGCAGGGTGTCATCAATCTCTCGCAACAGCACAGCCGGCTTACCCACGGTGAGTTCAAAGCCTTCGCGGCGCATTGTCTCGACCAAGATGGCCAACTGGAGTTCGCCACGACCCTGGACCTCCCAGGTGTCAGGACGCTCGGTGGGCATCACCCGTAGCGACACGTTGCCGACCAGTTCAGCGTCGAGACGGTCCTTGACCTGGCGGGCGGTGAGTTTGGTGCCGTCCGATCCGGCCACCGGTGAGGTGTTCACTCCAATGGCCATCGACAGCGTGGGCTCATCGACGGTGATACCGGGAAGAGGACGGGGATCATCCAGGTCAGCCAGGGTCTCACCGATGGTGACATCGACGATGCCCGACACATAGACAATCTCACCCGGTCCGGCCTCCTCCACGTCGACCTGTCCGAGGGCGTCGGTGACGGTGACAGTGCCGATCTTGGCCGGCTGGATGGTGCCGTCGGTGCGGCACCATGCCACCG
>DPMC01000263.1 GCA_003541675.1 Acidimicrobiaceae bacterium
TCCACCATGGGCGCTGACCTGTACCAGGTCGCCGTGGAGGTCGCACGGGAGCACATCTTGGCTGGCGACGTGTTCCAGGTCGTCCTGTCACAACGTTTCGACGTGGAGCTCGATGCCGAGCCCTACGATGTGTACCGGGTGCTCCGACAGGTCAATCCGAGTCCCTACATGTATTTTCTGCGTTACGAGGACCTCACCGTGGTGGGGGCCTCGCCCGAGCCCATGGTTCAGTTGCTCGACGGTCGGGTCGTATCACGGCCCATTGCCGGCACCCGTCGTCGGGGCCGTAATGACGTCGACGATCGCCGGATGGCCGCCGAATTGGCCGAGGACCCCAAGGAGGTGGCCGAGCATGTGATGCTCGTCGACTTGGCCCGAAACGACGTGGGTCGGGTCGTGGCGTTCGGCTCCGAAGAGGTCGAGGAGATGATGACGCTGGAGCGTTACAGCCACGTCATGCACCTCACCAGTCAGGTTGCCGGCGAGTTGGCCGAAGGCTGCACCCCCATCGACGTCCTTCGGGCAACCTTGCCTGCCGGTACGGTTTCCGGTGCCCCCAAGGTGAGGGCCATGGAGATCATCGACGCCCTCGAGCCGGTCAAGCGTGGCCCATATGCGGGCGTCGTTGGTTACTTCGATTTCACCGGCAACATCGACACGGCCATTGCCATTCGCACCATGTTCGTCCGTGACGGAATCGCCTCAGTCCAGGCCGGAGCGGGCATCGTGGCTGACAGTGTTCCGGAGCTAGAGCACCTGGAATGCCAGAACAAGGCTCGGGCGCTGCTATCGACCATTCCGGCTGCCCGCCGGATGACAGCGGCCCGTCGGACTGCTAGCAGCGATTGACCTTTCTTATGAAGCCACCGTTATGACCATCGTTCGTCGGCAGCGCGACGTCCTACGGGTTACCGGGCCCGATGCCCAGACATACCTCCAGGGCCAGCTCAGTCAGGACGTTGACGCTCTGGGCGTCGGCGACGCAGCGGAGACCTTCGTGTTGCAGCCCACTGGCAAGGTCGAGGCGTGGATGCGGGTTTCGAGGATGGCCGACGACGTGTTCATGTTGGATGTGGACGCTGGTTGGGGAATGGTCGTAGTGGCCCGTCTGACCCGCTTCCTGCTGCGGACCGACTGCACGGTGGAACCCGTCGACTGGGGTCTGGTCACGGTGCTAGATGCTGAGATGGGGTCGGTGGATGCTCCGCCAGGCGGGTTGGCGTTGCCTGTGACCTGGCCCGGCCTGCAAGCCGTCGACCTGCTCGGTCCGTCGGTTGATCTGCCTAAAGGCCCCACCAATGGTGACGGTTCGATGTGGGAGCACCGTCGGATCGCTGCCGGCATCCCGATGATGGGCGCCGAGATGGATGAGACGACCATTCCTGGTGCCACCGGAGTGGTTGACCGGTCAGCCAGCTTCACCAAGGGGTGCTACACCGGTCAGGAGTTGGTGGCACGGGTCGACAGTCGGAGTGCCGGAACCCCGACACGAATCGTGCGGGCGACCGGACAGGGTCCGTTGCCGTCGGCCGAGACGGAAATCACCCTTGATGGTGTTGTGGCCGGTCGGCTGACCAGCGTGGCCACCCGACCCGGGGCTGGACCCAACGACGGGTTTGTGGCCCTTGCTGAGGTAAAGCGGGCCATTGTGGTGCCGGTTACGGTCGACGCCAACGGCACGTCGGTCTCACTCCTCGCTGACTGAGGGGATCCGTACCAACATCTCGGTGCCGCCGTCGGGAGGTGCCACGGCTTCCACCGCGCCATCCATGGCTTCCACCAGTTCACGGACGATGGCCAAACCCAGGCCGGAACCCGACTCCCGGCCGGTCGGGTGGTGCTGGGCCACGTAGAGACGTTCGAATACGTGGGGGAGATCGTCGGCTGCGATTCCCGGACCATCGTCGATGATCCGGACCTGAATCGACGGTCCTGTCGACTGAATCTCCACTGTCAGAGTGGTTGCCGCGTACCGCAGACCGTTTTCAATCAGATTGCCGACTATCTGAGCCCACCGGTCGTGGTCGACCATTGCCACGACGTCGTCTCCAATCCCGGCAGCGTTTGTTGCCGAGGTTTTGACGGTGACCTGGATGCCGGATTCAGCGGCCGCCGGGCCGAACGCCTCGACCACCTCGGCGGTCGACGCGGCAATGTCCACTGGGTGCAGGTGTAGGGCGAACTGTCGGGCATCCAGATGGGCCAACTCGAGCAGGTCACGAACGAGGCGTTCCAGACGGGCGGCCTCGGCCAGGATCACCCTGCCGGCCTGGATCGGTTCGGAGATGGTCCCGTCGACCAGAGCCTCGGCGTAGCCGCGGATGGAGGTCATTGGTGTCCGAAGATCGTGAGAGACCGAAAGCAGGAACTGGCGTTCCAGACCCCGGGATCGCTCCAGTCCCTCAGCCATGGTGTTTACCGCCGCCACCAGTTCGGAGACCTCATCTGGCCGCCGGGACTTTGAACCGGCCGGATCCGAATCCAGTCGGGTATCCAGGTGGCCGTCCGCGATTTTGTGGGCGGCTGCGGCCATCTCGATCACCGGGTGGGCCAGAGAGCGGCTAAGGCGGAGGGCTACGAGCACGGAGACGACGATGGACACCAACGCGCCCAGCAGCATCCACTGGTAGGTGCCGGCCAGCGGGTCTACGGATCGACGGCTGGCTACCACGACGATGGCCGGACCGGTGGCGGTGGACCGCAACGGAACCACGGCGGCCGCCCAGGCCACAGCGTCTCGGACCCCCGATGTGTGGGCCGCTTCGTCGGGCCCAGCAGCGTCCTCGGCCAATGGACGTAGGTCGTCGTAGGTGACAACGCGTGGAAGTTCGTTGAGGACGACTAGGGGACTGCCATCACGTGGGACCACGGCAAGGCCAATCTGCTCGAGGTCCATTGACTGTCGGAGTCGTTCGCGGACACCCTGTCCGAGTCTGGGGCGGTTCAGAACCGTCATGCCATCTTCTAACGCCGCGGCCAGGGCGAGGGTCTGGCCGACCACATGGCGCTCGGTGGTCGACGCCGAGCGGGTCGAAGCGACCACCGTGGTTCCTGCGCCGACCAGGACGAGGGCCAGGACGACCAGTCCGACCATGGTGGTGAGCAGTCGGGTCCTCATGGAGTGTGCCCCATCAGTCCAGCCGGTAACCGACACCGCGGACCGTGGCTAGGGGGAGGTCGTCACCTAACTTCCGACGGACCTGCCTCACATGAACGTCGACCGTCCGCTCGTCACCGATCCAACCGGCGCCCCATGCGCCGTCCAGAATTTGGCGCCGGGTCAGGGCTCGACCGGTGTGTTCGACGAGGAACCACAGCAGAGCGAACTCGCGGGCGGCCAGTAAAGCCACGACACCATCCACCGTGGCCTCGAGGCGTTCGCCGTCGATGCGGACACCACCGAATTCGACCACCGGTCCGGTCGTCGTCTGGGTGTTCGCTGAGCGGCGGAGCACTGCGCGGACGCGGCCCATGAGTTCGCGGGGGCTGAACGGCTTGACCACGTAGTCGTCGGCGCCTAACTCGAAGCCGACTATCCGGTCGACTTCATCATCGCGGGCCGTGATCATGATGATGGGAACGTCCGATGTGGCACGGATGCGTCGGCAGACCTCCAGGCCGTCGATGTCGCCCGGCAGGCCGAGGTCGAGGAGCACCAGTGCCGGCGATCGTTCGGCGAACAGGACCAACGCCCGCTCGCCGCTATCCGCCAGGTAGGGGCGATGGCCGTCTTGACGGAGGTAGAGGTCCAGCAGGTCAGCGATGTGGGGCTCGTCCTCGATGACCAGAATCACGGCACCGTCGGTACGCGTCGGGTGACCCGGGTCTCCAGTCATGACCCCATCGTCGCACGATGGGTCCACCAAACCGCATCGTGGAGATGAGGGTTGTGTGAGGGAATCGGCTCTGGGGCACCACGGGGGTGTCGGTAGCCTCCGGTCGTGGCTACCTATCTTGATCGGATTCTCGACGTTCATCGCACGGTCGCCGCCGCCGATCGCCGGCGGGTTGGTGCACTGGTCGACGCGGCGCGCGGGTTGCCCGAAGCACGGCGCTTTACTGACGCTCTGATTGAAGTCCCTGCCGGAGAGCCGGCGGTAATCGCTGAGGTGAAGCGCCGTTCGCCCTCACGGGGAGATCTGGCCGTCGATCTAGACCCGGCGGGCACCGCCACGGAATACGTTGCCGGTGGAGCGGCTTGCCTTTCGGTTCTGACCGACGTCGACCACTTCGGAGGATCACCAGACGACCTAGCCGCTGCCCGAGGCGCCGTGGGGGTCCCGGTTCTCCGAAAGGATTTCACCGTCGACACCCGCGACATCTGCGATGCCCGTCTCATGGGGGCCGATGCGGTGCTCCTGATTGCTGCGGCGCTTGACGATGCCGAGTTGACCGACTTCCACGCCCTGGCCGTCGAAGTGGGCCTCGACGCCCTCGTGGAGATCCACGACGAGGTCGAACTGGAGCGAGCCCTGACGGTGGGTGCGCGACTCATAGGGGTCAATCAACGGGATCTGGTCACCTTTGAGGTCGACACGAACAGGGCCATCCGGATGGCTCCACTCATGCCCGACTGGGTCGTTCGGGTAGCCGAGTCGGGCATCCGGGGGCCCGCTGACGCCCGGACACTGGTGGATGCCGGCTACCACGCACTCTTGGTGGGCGAGTCGCTGGTGACCTCGGGCGACCGGACGGGTGCCGTACGAGCCCTCCGGGGAGCGCCCGAGGGACCCCAAAATGAGGGATGATTCAACCGTGTTCATAAAGATCTGTGGCATCACCTGCGCTGAGGACGCGTTGCTTGCCACGGCACTGGGCGCCGATGCCCTTGGCTTCATCTTCGCCCCGTCGCGGCGTCAGGTGAGCGAACGGGTGGTGCGTGACATCGTGGGACAACTCCCGCCCGATGTGATGACAGTAGGGGTGTTTCGCAACACCGGGAAGGCCCGGGTGGTCGAGATGGTGAACCGGATCGGTCTGCGGGCCGCCCAGCTCCATGGCGATGAGTCACCTACGACCACCCGCTGGGTAGCTGATCGGGTGCCGGTGACCATCCGGGCACTGCCAGCCGGTTCGCCCGACCTGGACCGCTTCGACGAGTTCGGTGCTGACCTGCTCCTGCTGGATGCTCCGACGCCTGGTTCGGGTCAGGTGTTCGACTGGGCCATGGCCGACGGCCCGTCGGCGGCCAGGCCGATGCTGCTGGCTGGCGGTCTCACACCGGAGAATGTGGGCGAGGCCATCGAGCGAGTCGACCCTTACGGCGTCGACGTGGCGAGCGGCGTGGAAGCCGGGCCGGGGCGCAAGGATCCCCGCCTGTTGCGAGCGTTCATGATCAATGCGCGGGCGGCCCGACCGACCCGAATCGAGGGTTATCGGGGCGACATGGAGAATCGCCCGTTCGATTGGCAGCAGGACGAAGTCGAGCCTCCCGATGGAGCAGATCGAGGAATGGACCGACCATGACACTGCAGGAGCCCACACCGGACGGGAGGTTCGGTGAGTTCGGTGGCCGATTCGTGCCCGAGACGCTGATTCCGGCCGTCCTCGAGCTCGAAGTGGAGTTTCGTAAGGCCTGGGCCGACCCGACCTTCCGGACTGAACTGGATGCCCTATTGGCTGACTACGCCGGTCGGCCGTCCCCAATGACCGAGTGTCACAACCTTTCCTCGGAACTGGGCTGCCGCTTGTTCCTGAAGCGGGAAGACCTGAATCACACGGGTTCCCACAAGATCAATAACGTGCTGGGTCAGGCCCTGCTGGCCAAGAGAATGGGCAAGACCCGCCTGCTGGCCGAGACCGGGGCGGGCCAGCACGG
>DPMC01000148.1 GCA_003541675.1 Acidimicrobiaceae bacterium
GACGACACCGGTTCGGTCGATGTCATTGGGGAAGACGCAGCGGCCGGGCCAGTGGCGACGTCCGAAACCGTCCCGGGTGCAGCAGCGGTGGAGCCAGCGGGATCGACACGGCAGAGGAGCGCTCCGACGGCGACAAGCGCTCCCTCGCCGGCCACGATTTCGGCCAGCACACCAGCCAGCGGGGACGGCACCTCCGAGTCGACCTTGTCGGTGGAAACCTCGTACAGAGGCTGGTCGACGGCCACCGAGTCACCGACGCCCACGAACCAGCGGGTAATGGTCCCCTCGGTGATCGTCTCACCGAGTTGCGGAAGGAAGACGTCGGCCATGTCGATCGATCCGCTGATCAGCCGTGAAGGGCGCGGCCGGTCAGCGACAGCACCGTCTCGCCGAAGAGTTCGCTGAGGGTCGGGTGGGGTTGGATGAAGGTCGCCACCTCGTCGACCGTGGCCTCCCAGTTGACGGCCAGATAGCCCTGTCCGAGTTGCTCGGTGACCCATGGTCCGACCATGTGGACGCCCAGGATCCGTCCCGCCCGGCCGTCGGCGTCCTTCTCGGCCACCACCTTCACCAGACCCTCGGTCTCACCCACGATCAAGGCCCGGCCGTTGGAGACGTACCGGTGGCTGCTCACCACCACGTCGTGGCCGGCGGCGATCGCCCCGGCTTCGGTCAGCCCGGCGAATGCCACCTCCGGGTGGGTGTAGATGCACCACGGCACGGTAGACGGGTCGATGGGCTTCGGTGATTCGCCCAGCAGGTCGCCCACCACGAACATGCCCTCGGCGAAGCCCACATGGGCCAGCTGCGGCGTGGCCACCACGTCACCCACCGCATAGACGCCGGGCTCCCCGGTGCGAAGTCGATCGTCCACCTCCACGAAACCGCGCTCGTCGACGACGACCCTGGTGCCGACCAGGCCCGCGGAGTCTCCGCGTGGCCGACGACCCACCGAGACCACTACCAAGTCCACCTCCAAATCGACCGACTCATCGTCGGAATCGATCGGCCCGTGGCTCACGACGGTGGCTCCGTTGTCCGTCGGCCGGTGGCCGTGCACCGCTGTCCCGACGTGGACGTCGATCTTGCGCCGACGGAAGGACCGACGGATGGCTGTGGCCACGTCGGCATCGCATCCCACCAAGATCTCCGGGGCAGCCTCCAGCAGCGTGACGTCCGACCCGTAGTCCGAGAGCATCGAAGCAAACTCACAGCCGATGGCCCCGCCGCCGATGACAGCCACCCGGGCGGGCACCCGGTCGATGGACAGCAGCTCGTCGCTGGTCACCACGAGGGTGCCGTCGATTTCGAAGCCGGGGATGGTGCGGGGCGACGACCCGGTGGCCAGCACGATGTGCTCAGCCACCACCAGGGTGGGGTCGCCCTCACCGTGGTCGATGGACACGACGTGGGCGGCACTCAATCGACCGGTTCCGTCATAGACGGTGACATCCCGGCCTTTTAGGAGCGACGCCACTCCCTTGGCCAACCCATCGATGACCTTCTGCTTGCGGACCTGGCTCACTGTCAGGTCGACAACCGGTTCGTGTTCACCAGCCCCGGGGATGCCCACCCCGAAGGTGGCAGCGTCGCGGACGGTTCGCAGCACGGAGGCCGTCTCCAGCAGTTCCTTGGCCGGAATGCACCCGACGTGAAGGCAGGTGCCACCCAGCAGGTGTTCCTCGACCAGGCCGACGTCGAGGCCGGCAGCTGCGCCGTACAGGGCCGCCGCGTAGCCCGCCGGGCCACCACCGATGACAACGAGATCGTGCTGAACCAGCGACGACCCACCGAGGCCCAGAACCATGGGTCGGGTCACCGGGCCACCACCACCTGCACGGTGAAGGCCACCAGGAGGGCCATGCCACACAAGAGTGCAGAGATGATCAGCATCCTCGTGCTCATGGCAGCGACGGTACCCCGCCTAGGGTCGCAGCGTGAGACGAGATGTCGGCATCTTCGTGGCCCTGACCCTCCTCGCTGCCGCCTGCACATCCGGATCCCACGACACGCAAGTCGCCGAGGTCGGGGCGGTCTCGGAGCCGTCTCGGGCGTCCGAGTCAGAACCCGTGCCGTACGAGATTCCAGTCGAGCTGGAGTTCACGGCCACCCTGGTAGGCGGCGAGCTGTTCGATGGAACCAGCGTGGCCGGCCAAGACGTCCTGTTCTGGTTCTGGACACCCACGTGAGTGACGTGTCGAAGGGAGAGTTCGGCGGTCGTCGAACTGAGCACCATTCCGGGCGTCACCGTCATCGGCGTCTCCACCATTCCCGCTGACCGAATGGACTTGGCGACGGAGACGGTCGCCGAGTGGGGTATCACCGGATTTCCCAACATCGCCGACGACGGCGAGGTGCACCTCCGGTTCGGGATCGTGGGCCACCCGGCGGCAGTGGCCATTAGCGCCGGCGGGTCACTGGTAACCGACGTCAGCGAACTTGACGTGCAGGATGCCCTCAACCTGATCGACCGGGCTCGTTCCCGCGACACCTGACCTCCGACACCTGCAACCCAACCACCCGTATCCTGAACGGACCCGATCTCGCCCGGCCGACGCGCCGGGCATGCCCAGGAGCGACCATGCCCGGTTCCGACAGCACCAGAACCCTCAGCGAACCGAGGACCCTCAGCCAAAAAGTCTGGGACCGCCATGTCGTTCGGGCCACCGGCGGCCAGCCCGACCTGCTGTTCATCGACCTCCACCTGGTCCACGAGGTCACCTCCCCGCAGGCCTTCGACGGGCTCCGCATGGCCGGACGCCGGGTCCGCCACCCGGAGTTGACGGTTGCCACCGAGGACCACAACGTCCCCACCGCAGACATCGACCAGCCCATCGCCGACCCGGTGAGCCGTGTCCAGATCGAGACCCTGCGGGCCAACTGCGACGAGTTCGGGGTGAAGAACTACCCGATGGGCGACCCCGGACAGGGCATCGTCCATGTCATCGGTCCCGAGAAGGGCCTCACCCTGCCGGGCATGACGGTGGTGTGCGGCGACAGCCACACCAGCACCCACGGTGCATTCGGTGCCCTGGCCTTTGGCATCGGCACCAGCGAGGTGGAACACGTCCTGGCCACCCAGACCCTCCCCCAGCAACGCCCGGGGACCCTCGCGGTGACCGTGAACGGCACGCTTCCCGAGGGCTCCACGGCCAAGGACGTGATCTTGGCCATCGTCGGGCGACTGGGCACAGGCGGCGGCATCGGTTCGGTCATCGAGTACCGGGGCGAGGTGATCCAGAACCTCTCCATGGAGGG
>DPMC01000001.1 GCA_003541675.1 Acidimicrobiaceae bacterium
ACCTGGTAGAAGCCGTCGATCACCTCGTAGAGGCCGTGCTGGGAGTTGAACCCGGCTTGGCGCCACAGGGACGGGTTGACGGTGTCGGGGCACGGGCCATGCACGAAGTCGGACTTGGACAGGTCCCAACTGATGGGTAGCCAGGGGTTGGGGTGGATCTTCTCGATAACCGGCTCGGCCCGTGTGGCGATGAAGCCCCGGGCAACGTCGGCGGCATCGGATCCGTCGTCGGCCGGCATGGACAAGGCGAAGGCCTCGAGGTCGGCTCGGGTCTGGTCGGTGGCGGGCTTGTGGGCGCGGGGATCGTCGCTCACGACGGGAACCTCCGGATACGTCGTTAGGTGGTCTGCAGGTCGACTTAGGGGCCGGTGAAGACGGGGCCGGTATGGCTGAGCATGGGGATATCGCCCGGGCCGTCCTGGTAGCGGTTGAGCTCGAAGCGGGCTACCACGAAGTGGTGTACCTCGTCGGGGCCGTCGGCCAGTCGTAGCGTGCGCTGCTGGGTGTACATCCGCGACAGCGGCGTCCACTGGGATACCCCTGTGGCGCCATGGATCTGGATGGCCGCGTCGATGATCTGGCAGACCTTCTCGGGCACCATGGCCTTTACGGCGCTGATCCACACCCGGGCCTCGGCGTTCCCCATGGTGTCCATGGCCTTGGCGGCCCGCAGCACCATGAGGCGCATGGCCTCGATCTCGATACGGGCCCGGGACACCACTTCCATGTTCTTACCGAGGTGCGAAATGGTCTTCCCGAATGCCTCCCGGTTGAGGCCCCGTCGGGCCATCATCTCAATGGCCCGTTCGGCAGCCCCGATGGACCGCATGCAGTGGTGGATGCGTCCCGGCCCGAGCCGCAACTGGGAGATCTCGAAGCCGCGGCCCTCACCGAGGAGGAGGTTGGAGGCCGGCACACGGGCGTCGTTAAACGTGATGTGCATGTGGCCGTGAGGGGCGTCGTCATCGCCGAACACCTGCATCGGGTGGTCGATCGTGACCCCCGGAGTGTCGACGGGGACGAGGATCTGCGACTGGCGCCGGTGGGGTGGCCCGTCGGGGCTGGTCTGGACCATGGTGATCATGACCTTGCAGCGGGGGTCGCCGGCACCCGAGATGTAGTACTTGGTGCCGTTGATGACCCACTCGTCGCCGTCCAACACGGCTCGGCACGCGATGTTCTTGGCGTCCGAGGAGGCCAGGTCGGGTTCGGTCATGGCGTAGGCCGACCGGATCTCGCCGTTCAGCAGTGGTTCCAGCCACTGCTTCTTTTGCTCGGGGGTGCCGACCCGCTCGATGACCTCCATGTTTCCGGTGTCGGGAGCCGAGCAGTTCATGCTCTGGGAGGCCAGCGGGTTCTTACCCAATTCGGAGGCGATGTAGGCGTAGTCCAAGTTGGACAGGCCCTCTCCGGTTTCGGCGTCGGGGAGGAAGAAGTTCCACAGGCCGGCCTCGCGTGCCTTGACCTTGAGGGCTTCGAGAATCTCGATCTGACCGGGATGGTGACCCCAGTGCTCGGTGCGTTCGGTGCCCAGACGGTGGAACTTCAGCGTGACTGGTTCGATCTCCTCGGCGATGAAGGCCTTCACCTGCTCGTAGAGCGGGCGGGCGCCGTCGGACATGCGCAGGTCGAGGGACGGATCGCTGGGATCTTCGATGTGGAGGCCGGGGCCGATTGCCATGGTGTTTCTCCGGGGGGTGTGTGGGTTGGACGAACGGGTCGAACCTATTCCCGCTGGTCGCCGGGGTCCCCAGCGGGCATGATGCGCGACATGAAGGATCCGGTGCCTGATCAGGTGCGGGCGCTGTTTGCCGCCCGGGGCCATGAGACCTACAGCGAGAGGGTGACGATGGCCGAACATGCCCGTCAGGCTGCGGCGTTGGCTCATGTCGCCGGCGCCGATGACGCCCTGGTGTTGGCTGCTCTACTGCACGACGTGGGGCACTTCCTGGACGAACCGGACTCGGCATTCGGGGTGACCGACCACGGGACGACCGGCGGGGCCTGGGTGGCCGTGCGCTTCGCGGACGGTGTGAGCGAGCCGGTACGCCTGCACGTGGCAGCCAAGCGGTACCGGTGCTTCGTGGACCCGGGCTATGAGGCCGAGTTGAGCCCGGCCTCGGTGGGGACCCTTCGACTGCAGGGTGGGCCTATGTCGGCCGTGGAGGCGGCGGCATTTGAATCCGAGCCGTTCGCCGCCGCCGCACTCGCCGTTCGAGGCTGGGACGACGGTGGCAAGATCGACGGGAACCGGGTGGACGGGTTGGAGATCCCGCCGATTGAGCACTGGGAGTACCTGCTCGGTGCGCCGGAGCTGCGGCGATGAGCCTCCTCGGTGCCTCGGTCGGCCCGGCCGGCGACGTGGTCACCGTCGAGATGGCCGCCGGTCCGGTGCGGTTCCACGCCCTGTGGCTTAGGGACAACGCCCGGGACGAGGCGTCGCGTCACGGGGACAACGACCAGCGCCTCTTCGACGTCACCGAGTTGGCAGACGAAGTCTCCGCAATGTCGGCTGAGGTGGTCGACGGTCGTCTGGTGGTGGCGTTCGGCCCTGATGGCGTGACCAGCGTCTATGACGAGGTATGGCTGGAAGCCAATCGCTACGACGGTTCCGTGACCACATCATCTGGGCGACCGGTCTCCTGGGGGGCTGCCGACCTGTCGGTCCAGCGGCTGCCATGGACCGATCGGCAGGATCTCGAGGCGTGGCAGGCCATCACCAGGGCACTCGTGCGCGACGGCCTGGCCATCGTGGATGGCTTGGCCGTGGGGAACGATGCTGAGGGGCCGGGCGCCACTGGCACGGGGGCGGACATCGTCGACGTGGCGAACCTGTGGGGCCCGGTCCGCGAGACCAACTACGGCGAGATCTTTCACGTACGGGCCGAGGCCAACCCGACCAATCTGGCCTTCACGCCGCGGGCACTCAACGTGCACACCGACAACCCGTATCGCCGGCCGGTTCCCGGGTACCAGTTGCTGCACTGCCTAGTCGCCAGCGACGTGGGTGGGGTGACGGTACTGGTCGACGGCTTCCGGGCTGCCGAGTTGTTACGAGATGAGGAGCCGGGGGCCTTTGAACTGTTATCAACCCGCAGCGTGCCGTTCCGCTGGTCGGGAGACGGTTTCGATCTACGAAATCGGGGCCCGTTGATCGAGGTGGAGGAGGGTGGGCCCGAGGCAGGGGCCGTCCGGGCTGTCCGATACAACAACCGGTCAGCCGCACCGTTCGACCAGCCGTTCGACGAGATGACAGCCTTCTACGAGGCATTCCGGACCTTTGCCCAGATGCTGCATCGTGAGGATCTGGAGTACCGGTTCACTCTGGCGCCCGGAGAGTGCCTGGTGTTCGACAACGAACGGGTACTTCACGGCCGGCATGGTGAGGCCGATCCTGAGCGATATCTACAGGGCTGCTACCTCGATAGGGACTGGATCCACGGTCGACAACTGACTTGAATCTAGAATCCTGTGCTACACGAGATATGTGAAACACAGGATTCTAGGGATTCGAGAAAGGAAGTCGACCCGTGGCAAACCTGACCCTGGCCGTTGACGATGACTTGCTACACCGGGCCCGGGTCCGGGCCGCCGAGGAAGGCACCTCGGTCAATGCCGTGGTTCGCGAACTTCTGACCGCCTACTCGGCTGCCGACCGGGTGGATGCGGCACGCCGCCGGCTCGTGGCCCTGTCGGTCTCCTCGGCGGCTGGTTCTGGCGGTCGACCCATCACCGGAGCGAGCCCCGATCCGGGCTGGAATACCTGATGGCGGCTCGGACCTTCGTGGACGCCTCGATCCTGACCAGGCTGTTCGACGATGACGAGCCAGAACGTCAGGCCGCAGCCCGGGCGTCGATCGGGGCTACCGACGGCCCCGCGTTGGTCGTATCGGGTCCGGTATTGGCCGAGTTTCTGGAAGTCGTCACCACCCAGATGGCACGCCCCCTCTCGGCCATGGTGGCCCGGCGTGCCCTAGCGGAGTTGGCTGAACTCACCGTGGTACCCGCCGATGCCTCGCTTGTGCTGGCTGCTGCCGACGCGGCCGACGAGGTAGGCCTGAACATCCGTGATGCCCTGGCCGTGGAGGCCGCGGTGGTTGGCGGGTGCGACCGGATGGTCACCGAGGCAATGGCCCATGGCAGCCTCGTGCGTGGGGTCCGGGTTGAGGATCCAGCGGAGACGAACGGGAAACCACAAACATGACGACACTGGATGATCTGACCGCGGTAGGGCTGACCCGCCACGACGTGGACGCCCACGGCACGCGTATCCACGTGGCCGAGATGGGAGGTGATTCGGGGGCCGGCCCGTTGGTCTTGTTCGTTCACGGCTTCCCCGAATCGTGGTACTCGTGGCGGCACCAGCTACCGGCGGTCGCTGCCGCAGGCTTCCGGGCGGCAGCCATTGACGTGCGGGGCTACGGCTCGTCCGAAGCGCCCGACGCGATCGACGACTACCGGCTGGTCGACCTCGTCGGTGATTGCGTCGGGGTGGTAGAGGCCCTCGGGGCGACCGAGGCGGTGATCGTTGGCCACGACTGGGGATCGCCCATTGCCAGCACGGCAGCGCTCCTCCGACCCGACGTCTTTCGGGCGGTGGCACTCCTGAGCGTGGCCTACACCCCGCCCAACGAGTTCAGGCCCACCGACATCTTCCGGATGATGGGTGGTGACGACATGTTCTACATCGAGTACTTCCAGGAACCCGGGGTAGCCGAAGCCGAGATCGGAACCGACCCGGCCCACTGGTTGGAGGGGATGATCTTCAGCGCCTCGGGCGACGCGCCGCCCCCGATGCCGGGAGCACCGGCTGGGTTTGCCGTAGCCCCGGGGGGCCGGCTGGACGACCGGTTCCACTATCCGGATGGCCCGTTGGCATGGCAGGACGCCGACGACATCGCCTTCTATGTTGGCGAGTTCGCCCGTGCCGGGTTCTCCGGCGGCCTCAACAGGTATCGCTGCGTGGACCACGACTGGGTCGACCTGCGGGCATGGCGTGAAGCTTCGATCCGGCAGCCCTCCCTCTACATCGGCGGGGAAAAGGACGGCCCCACGATCTGGGGAGCCGGGAGCATCGCCCGCTACGGCGAGACCCTGCCCGGCCTGCATGACTCGGTGATCCTGCCCGGGGTAGGTCACTGGATGCAGCAGGAGGATGCGGTGGGCACCAACGCGGCGCTGCTGGACTTCCTGGCTTCGCTCACCATCTAGGGTCCATTCATGGGGAAGTCCGAGCGTAAGGGCGACCACGGCCGGCTGACGCGCTCGCTGGGCCTCCGCCATGTTTTCGCTCTGTCCACCGGGGCCATGCTCTCGTCGGGTCTGTTCCTTCTGCCCGGGTTGGCTGCTGCCAAGGCCGGACCGTCGGCCGTGCTGGCCTACCTGTTGGCCGGGTGTCTGGCCGTGCCGGCCATGCTCAGCGTGTCCGAGCTGGCCACCGCACTACCTAAGGCCGGGGGTGCCTACTACTTCCTGGAGCGGGCGCTCGGCCCCGCGGTGGGGACGGTGGCCGGTTTCGGGACCTGGCTGTCGCTCGTCCTCAAGGACGCCTTCGCCATGGTCGGGATGAGCGCCTACCTGGTCCTCATCGTGGACGTCGACCCCACGATGCTGGCCCTCGTCCTGATCGGCTTGTTCACGCTGGTCAACGTGGTCGGTTCCAAGGCAAGCGCGTCGATGCAACTGGGACTCGTGGTGGTCGTCCTCTCAGCTATGGCGTGGTTCGTGGTTCAGGGGCTGTGGGAGACCGCCGATCGGGGGGTCGACGGTTCGAACCTGGACCCGTTCTTCACCCACGGGGGTTCCGGTCTGGTGGCGGTCATCGGGCTGGTGTTCGTGTCCTACGGCGGCCTCACCAAGGTGGCCAGCGCCGCTGAGGAGGTTGAGGACCCCAGCCAGCGCATCCCACAGGGCATGGCTCTCTCGTTGGCTACGGCAACGGTGCTTTACACCCTCGGCGTACTGGTGACCGTGGCCGTGGTGCCGGCCGATGTACTGCACGGCGATCTGGCGCCAATCCACACGGCGGCCGAGACCGTGCTCCCGAAGGTGGGGGTGTGGCTCGTCGTGGTGGCGGCGCTGGCCGCCTTTTCCTCGGCGGTCAACGCCGGCATCCTGGCCGCCGCTCGCTACCCGATGGCCATGGCTCGCGACGGCCTGCTTCCGGCCTGGATGGGTGGTCTGGGCCGGTTCGGTACTCCGGTGTTCGGCGTTGTCTCCACGGGGGCGGCCATTGCCTTGGTGGTGCTGGCCTTCGACGCCGA
>DPMC01000031.1:0-3461 GCA_003541675.1 Acidimicrobiaceae bacterium
CCTCATAGTCCGGGCAAATCCCCACGATGGTGGCTAGTCGGTTAACTCGGACCACCAGGTGTGTGAAATCGGAACTCGCTACTTCCAGACCCAACGGCCCGATGATCGCCCCGGTTTCAATGCCCAATAGTGATGCCACTTCGGCTACCCCAACCGGGCAGGGGGCGGCAACGGTTGGTTCCAGCGTCAGTATGACTTCCGGTCGCCCGCTGGCCCTTATCGCCACATCAACTGTCGCCGTACCTCCCGGCGTCCGGAGTGTCCACGACACCGCTCCTGGGTCCGTTCCCAGTCGGTTCTCTTCGACTAGCCAGGTGAAGAGAGCGATAGTCCCATGACCGCACATTGGGTACTCGGTGAGCGTTGAGAAAAATCTGACATTGACGACTCCTGCACTCAGACCAGTTACGAAACAGGTAGCCGGCGCCCCTACCTGAGTCGCTATCTGCTGCATCCGTTCAGCACTCAATCCCGAAGCAGCCCCGACCACGCCGGCGACGCTGCCGCCGCCCGCCACCTCCGAGAAGGCGTCGTAGAGAGTCAGCGTCCGGTCAGATTCGGTCATGCCATGGCTTTGCTTGCTCGAGTTCACGGGCCAGACGTAGAACCGTGGTCTCAGAACCAACCGCTGCGCCGAACTGGACTCCAATTGGTAGGCCGTCACCGGACCACCCGAGGGGCACTGAGGCCGCCGGACCACCGGTCACGTTGAACAGCGGGGTGAAAGGGATTGCATCGAGGAGGTGCTGGAAATAACTGTCCCAATCGTCGGTCTGCATGTCGAGCTGCCCAAGAGGCATTGGCGGCTCGGCCAGCGTCGGAGTTAGCAGCAGGTCGAATCGTTCGAAGAACTCCTCCATGGCGTGCGCCACCCGCTGTGCGTGGCGTAGCGCCGCCTCGTAGGCGACACCGTCATGTCGTGCGCCAGCCTCGAAGCAGGCCACCGTGATCGGCTCTAGTAGTCCTTCCGTCACGGCGGCTGGCTGATCGGCCAGCACCGCCTGGACTACCTGTCGGATATTCGTGGTGAATACCACGTCGAGCGCGTGACGGAGTGCTCCTCCCTCAACAGGTGGTCGCACCTCCTCGACCAGGCAGCCCACTGACTCACAAAGGATCGCTGCTTCGGCGGCTACTCGTGCGCATTCTTCCGACACGGCTTCGCCAGCCAGGCCGTCGGTCCACAGCGCCACGCGGAGGTCTGGCATATCCCGGACTAGCGCATCGATGAAGGGCCCCGCTGATTCACGAAATTCATTGACCCGACCGGGCAGGGGTCCCGTAGTGGCGTCAAGCAACACCGCTGAGTCACGGACACTATGGGTCACGGCATGGCCGGCACTCAGCCCGCCAAGACCCTCGGGTTGGTCGTTGCCGAGCGGCACCCGCGATCGCGAGGGCTTGAGCCCGAACAACCCACAGTTGGAGGCCGGAATTCGAATCGACCCTCCGGAGTCGGTGGCATGTGCAGCGGGTACTACGCCGGTTGCCACGGCGACAGCCGATCCGCCGCTCGAACCACCGGCGCTGCGGGTCGGGTCGAAAGGGTTGGGGGTGACTCCGAACAGTGCCGGCGCTGTGCATACGTTTAGGCCGAACTCCGGGGTGTTTGTCTTCCCGAGGAGGATCAGGCCGGCGGTCCGCAGGCGTTCGATCAGCACGGCATCGCGGTCGGGTACGAAGTTCGCAAGGGCCCGACTTCCGTTCGTAGCCGGCATGCCCCGAACCCAGGTGTTGAGGTCCTTGACGAGGTACGGCACGCCGGTCAGCGGGCCAGTTGGCAGGAGGGCACCGACATTGCGGTGGGCGTCGTCGAAGCAGGTGGCGACCACGCCGTTCAGCGGCCGTTCTGTCGCTTCGATCCTGGCCATGCTCTCCTGCAAAACCTCGGCTGCCGTTACCTCACCGGTGGCGACCAGCGCTGCGAGTCCCACGGCGTCGTGGCGGTTGTACTCCTCGGCGCTCAGCACTATTGGTCCTCAGTCAAGAGCGGATGCCATTAGTGGTCCTCAGTCCAAAGCGGATACGAGGACAGGGCTTTGACTCCGCCAGCAGTCACCTGAACCATCTGCTCAAGCTTCACGCCCTGTGTGCCTCCCAGTCGGCCCACATAGCTCTCTACGGCCAGAACGACCCCGTCCTCAAGTTCGCCGTCGTAGCCGCAGCGGACCCAGTCATCGGGATATGGGATCTTTGGATACTCGTCGCACATTCCCACACCGTGGAAGGCACAGACGTAGCGTTGGGCGACGACGTCGTCGGGTTGGCGAAGCACAGCCTGGGACAACTCCCGGAACGAGGCTCCAACATGTAGCAGGGCCGTGTTGTGTTCGATCTCGGCTCGGGCCAGTTCGTACAGGTCGCTCTGTTCGGCGGTGGGGGGCACGCCTCCACATAGAAATGTCCGGGAGATATCGGCGCAGTAGCCGAACGGTCCAATCATGTCTGTGTCGAACGGGACCAGATCGCCGACTCCGATGGCCCGGTCAGTGGCCTCCTGGTACCACGGGTTGGTGCGGGGGCCGGAGCACAGCATCCGCCCATCGATCCAGTCGCCGTCGTGGGCGATATTGACCTGGTGGAGGATGGACCACAGTTGGTTCTCGCTGATGCCGGGCACCAGGGCACCCTCCATTGCCGCCATACCGTGCTCGGCTACGTCAATCGAGTAGCGAAGGGCATCGAGTTCCAGTGGTGACTTGCGGCTCCGAGCCAACTCGACTGCAGGGTCGGCGTCGACGACACGCAGGTTGGCGTCAGTCAGAGCCACATGTCCGCTGGGCGACGTGCGTTCCAGGCCGATCGTGGCCGTTGCCGGCAATCCGACCTCGGAAAGATAGGCGGCAACGTCGCCGGCGAACCCAGCTGCCACCGCTGAGAGGTCCATTCCGGCATCAAAGGCGGTGACCGAGTGGGCCGGCCGAGCGTCATCGATGGTGCCGGTTGGACCGGAATAGCCGCCGTAGAGCACCAGCGGGCCGACGACAGGAACAATCAGGTAGGTCGAAGGGATGTGGCTCTGGAACAGTGGAAAGCCCCGGTAGTCGGCGGCGTACCGGAGGCTCACCGGGTTGGTCAGCACACACACGTCAAGACCGCATTCAGCCATGGTTTCCTGGAGCCGGGTGAGTCGACTGGCACGTAGTGCATCTAGGTCCAGGGGCGGTGGTTGTAGGAATTCGGGCACGGCGCGGACTGTAGACCCCGACGGCCGCTGGAGAGCGAGCGGTGGAGAGTTCCCGCAGGTGCACAGGCCTGTCAGTAGGGAATGCGCCGGTCCATCGGTAAGCGAATCGAAGTACCTCTGGAAGCCGTGAGCGTCTAGGTCCCTCTCCGACGCCGCACGTATAGTGAGCTTCGCTTCCGCCAGCCAATTGGGGACGTACCGGCATGACGTACGCAGGAAACCGACGGATCATCGACGTCGACAGCCACCTCTTCGAACTCGACGACTTTCTTCA
>DPMC01000031.1:3859-7540 GCA_003541675.1 Acidimicrobiaceae bacterium
CTGGAGGCCATCAACCGGGGTCGTGAGCACCTTGATCGCCGGAATGCTGATCCCGAGTTGATGACCAAGTTCGAAGCGGGCATGTTCGACATAAGCCGTAGTCCTTGGTCCCGCCTCGGTGCGTTTGATCCGGCTGAACGGTCCCACGCGCTCGACGTACTTGGCTTCGAGCGTCAGATCGTGCTCGGCACGTTCTCGTTCCACCAAGTTGCTCATGAGGAAAACGCAAAAGCGCTCGAAATCGGTGCCCGTGTCCATAATCGCGCAATGGGCCGTTTCTGTTCCCACGATGAACGGTTGCTCGCGGGAGGGTACGTGCCGCTCTCACTCGGCCCAGACGTGGCCGGCGGACTCCTCGATGAGGCTTTCGCCGATGGTTGCTACACGGTAATGGTGGACACGAACGAGGCTGATCCAACAGCGCGCTCGTTCACACATCCCGACTTCGATCCGGTTTGGGCTCGCTTCGCTCAACGGGACGTACCTCTCCTGGTGCACATCGCGGTTAACGGTCACTACGAGCCCGTCTCGCCGAGTTTCAAAAACAATGGACGCGGATCGACTGCCGCGGGCGGTGATGCCCCGGATTCGAACCTGGGTCTCGTCGCGATGAACAACTCGGCCGAGCTGTTCCTTTCGGCGATGATCCTCGACGAGGTCTTCGAGCGTCACGACGGCCTGCGGTGCCTCTCGCTCGAGCATGGGGCGTCGTGGGTGCCGGGCTGGCTCCACAAACTTGACTTCGTGGAGCGCTCGACCTGGGCTGTTGCTCCTCGGAACCGGAGGGCTTCCGACGTTGCCCGAGAGCGCGTCCGTTTTGCACCGTTTGCTGGCGAGCCGGTCGGCTGGCTCATCGAACAGCTTGGCCCCGACATGCTCTGCTTCGCGTCCGATTACCCCCACCCTGAGGGCTCGAACGATCCGATCCGGAAGTTCGAGGCGACCATGGACGGGGTTGACCCGGCGGCGCTCGAAGCCTTCTACGCCGGCAACGTGGAGCGGTTCCTCGGCACCGCGCCGACCCCGGTCTGAGCGAGCAAGCACCCCACCGCTCCCGGTGGGTCAGGAAGCACGTGGTGTCGATGGCTGAGCCAGAGGGACATCGCCAACGTGCACACTGGAGACCGTGAACCGAACAACCGTCGTGCACAACCAGGTCGACGAATACGACGTCTACATCGGACGCGCGGTCCCCGAACACGGTATTGACGACAGCAAATGGGGAAACCCATTCGTTATGGCCAATGACAGCGACGCTGAACGCGAGCGTGCAATCAATGCCTACCGGGAATGGGTGGTCGCTCAGCCAGAGCTGATGAGTTCACTAGAAGAGCTCCGGAGCAAAAGACTGGGTTGTTGGTGTGCGCCAAAGGCATGCCATGGCGACGTGCTGATCGAACTCCTGGACAAGGCCTAGTCGGTCATTCAAACCCGGGGTGGTCAATCGCCGCCAGAGCCTGGAACACCCGCGCCGTGTCGCCCTCGAGTAACAAATCGCCTGAGTCCACAGCGCCACGAATGTCGCCAGAGCCCGTCAAAATCTGATCCCAGACCTTCCTGGACCCCGTAAGCACAGCTTCGGCATCAAGTCCATCCGTTGGGCAGGCGATGTGGTTGCGAAAGTGGATGCCCGTACGTTCACCGTCGAGTACCACAGCCAGGTGAAGGTCGACACCAGCAAGCCGATCGGGCTCAACGAGAACCCGGATCACAGATACTGCTGCGTCCAGCGACCACCGTCCTACCTGTCGCCGACTGAATCGATGCGTTCTGAGCCTCGACATGTCGATGGTGCCATCGAGGTCGAGAGCCCTAGTGAGACACCAGTTGCGAACATTTGCGGAGGTCGTGCGCCTGGCCGCGGTACGGAGGGCATCAGCAAGGAGCCGTTGGTCTTGTTGCGTCGATCCTGGACGACGCGCGAGACGGCCGGCAAGTAACAGAGCCCAACGGCAATCGTTGTCGCTTCCAGCGAGTGCCTCGACGCAGAGCGTTCTCACCTTCTCGTCGCCGCCCATGGCTGAGATCGTTCGCTCTGCTTCATCGGATGCATCCAGTGGAAGCAGGCCTACCGGATCGCCGTCGAAGAATCCGAAGAGGCCGGTCCGGATTTGGCGGACGTGGTGTTCAGCTAGGCCGTAATGCTGCTGGGTCAACCAGTCCTTGTCGTACATCGTTGGCAAATGGATGCGGTGCGCGAGTTCTGGACCCGTTGCTCCGCGGTTTGTCCAGCGGACGGTCTGGTCCCATAAAAACTGGATTGAGTCGCGATAGGCGGTGACCCTTCGCGCTATTTCTTCCTTGCCCGACAAGGGGGGGCCGTGGGTTGCCACGAGGTGGTCGGCGTTGAGGGACCGGAGGTGGTCAAGCCCGTTAAGGAGCACCCGTGGATCCCGGTATTCCTCCCCTCGGATAGCAAATACGTTGAAAAGCGCTGGCCACACCAGGTTGTGAATCGCCACACCGAGGTTGGGGAACCAGAGGGTGACCGAGTCGTCGGCATCGGAAGGCGCAGGCGTCACCTCCATCTCCAGCCCAGCGAGGTCTACCGTGACCTGCTCCGAGAAGGTTTGGTCGGCTGCCACGTAGCCGGGCGTCGACGGTGCGTGGTGTGGCATTCGGTAGGCGAGTCCCAATCCCACATTGACGAGCCCATCAGGTCCCTCATCAGGTAGTTGGATGCCGAACTGCTCGACAAGCCCGCGACTGTAGGCAGGAGCGATCTCCATAGCGGCCCGTTCAAGGTTCTGAGCGATGCGCTCGTGCCCCCAGATAGCAGTGACTGGTTCCTGCTCCGTGAGCGCCACTGTCCCGTTGACGTAGTGAAAATGTGTGTAGACAACCGCAACCACTGGCTCTGTCGTGACTCGGCGGAGTTGATCCAAGGCACTCCGCATCTCCTCCACCGATTCGCCGGTGTCGATCGCGATGATGCCTTTAGGGCCGCGGAGGAATGTCTGGTTTGACAGACCGTTTCCTACGAGGCACCAAACTCCGTCACGCACCTCGTACATGTTGGGGGCTAGGCGCTTCGTGTGCTCGTGTAGCGATCGGTCGGCAAGTCGGCCCTGTGCGTCGGCCACGACGCGGGAGTCATCATCGGCAAGCGTGTTCGAGTCCCCCATACACGGATCCTAAGTCGGGCAGCAATCTGGCAGAACGGCTTGGCAATGGAAGGAGCCAGGAACCTGGGGCTAGACGGCGTCGACCAGGGTCATTCAAGTTCCCCCTCGGTGGTCCCGGTCACGCCGACTCCAGAGTCGACGTCAGCTGGTCGCGTAGGAGGTCGAGCTCGTCGTCGACGGCCAGGTCACCGACCCGGTTGGTGGTCTCGTTGGCGTCGGTGACGAGGTTGAACAGTTCGCTCACTTCGCCGGTGTCGGCGTTGATGGTGGCCCGCCAGTTCCCGTTGCTGATGGCGTACCAGGTCGGCAGTCCGGGGCGTATCCGGATCATGCTCACGACGTTGTCACGGGTCGCCCCGTCGGTGCCGGTCACGAGGGGCACCAACGACTGGGACGGCGCCCCGTCGAGGCCCGGCGCAGCGCCGGCATCGAGCAGGGTGGCGGCGACATCGAAGGCCTGGACCGGCGCTGTTTCGACCCGGCCTGTGGTTCCCGCGGGGGGACGCACGATGAGCGGCACCCGGACCGAGGACCGGTAGAAGTTCATCTTGGCCAT
>DPMC01000031.1:7844-11538 GCA_003541675.1 Acidimicrobiaceae bacterium
GTAGAAGTTCATCTTGGCCATGAGCCCGTGGTCGCCGAGCATCTCGCCGTGGTCGGCCGAATAGACGATCCACGTGTTGTCGAGCTGGTCATGCTGCTCCAACTGGGCGAGTAGATCACCGATGCGCTGATCGATCAGGGACAGCATCGCGTAGTACTGGCGGGCGCCGGCCAACACGAAGTCGTCGGTTAGCAGCTCGCTGTGTGAGTGTTTGCGGAGCCCGTTCAGGTGGGTGGCCCATTCGTCTGTCGTCGGTGTCGGCTCGGACCGGGCGGTGCGCTCGATGTCGGCGTCGGCGTAGTGGTCGGCCCAGATCGGGTCGCCCATGAGCGGTACATGGGGCTGCACGAACGACAGTTGCAGGAACCATGGTCGGTCGCTCGGTTGGCGGCCCATCCACTGTTGCGCTTCGTCGGCCAGGAAGCAGGTGAGGTCGAGTTCCTGGGGCAGGGGAGAGGTGACGCCGTTCCAGTGGCGGTCCCCGCCCCGGAAGTTGGCGCTGACCACCTCCCGGTACGCGTCGAGGGCGTCGTGTTCGTGCAGGAACCGCATGTAGGGCGTCTCCCACTCGCCGACGTGGACGTAGCGGTCGAACTCCTCGACGACGTGGTCGAACCCGAAGCTGCCGATCCACTGGTCGGTCGGCGCTGGCGTTCCCGGCTCGACCATCATTGGCCATGACGCGAAGTGCGTCTTGCCGATCGACGCCGTGGTGTAGCCGGCCTGTTGCAGACGACGGGGGAAGGTGTCCCATTCGGGTCGGTAGTCGCCGGCGAAGTTGCCGAGCACCCCGTGGTCGTTGGGGTAGCGGCCGGTCAGTAGCGAAGCTCGGGCCGGTTGACAGATCGGGCTTTCGGTCCAGGCCTGGTCAAAGCGGACGCCCTCTGAGGCCAATCGGTCCAGATGGGGGGTGATGACGATGTCGTTACCGGCGCAACCCATGACGTCGGCGCGGTGCTGGTCGGCGTAGATGAACAGAAGGTTGGGCTGTCGGTCGCTCACTGGATCACACCCTCGCACGGGTGTCACCCGATTGCTATTAGTGCAACAGCGAGGCTTGAACCGCCGAGTCCTAACGCCTGCCACCACCACATTCTCTGTCCTCGTATCGCAACACCAAGGAGTACGGCCACCGCCGCGTACTGCGAGCCCGCGACGCTCACCACGGCGAGGCTCCCTCCCCTGAGGGCAAGAACGAAGAGGACCACCGCTGCGATCCCAAATATTCCAGCTACGAAAGAAACGATGAAGGCGCTTCGCTCATTTGGGAAGATCCGGGGCCCGGTAGCCCGAGCAACCGAAATCGCGACAAGAAAAGCCACGGTTCGTTGAATTAGGAGTGGTGAAGCGCCGGCGTCGTGTCCGATGTAACTGAGCAGGATCAACAAGATGCCGAGAACAACCCCGGCCAGGCTTGCAATAAGGAGGCTGGCCGACCCGTTATCCGAATTTCCACGTTCGTAGGACGACAACACAATGGCGATGAGGCCCAACATGAGGCCGACTGAGGTGATCGTCGACGGTGAAGTTCCCAATACGAGAACGTCCCACAAGGCCGGTACGCCAGACATCACTACCGCTGCGGTTGGCGCAGCGGAACGCAAAGAGCCACGGGAGTACGCGACGAACAGCAACAGAATGCCAACACCGTTAGCGGCCCCGGCGAGGGCGCCGTTCACTAGGTCGGAGGTTGTGGGATTGGCAGACCAGAACACGGCGGCAACCGCCATTGCGACAACGCCGGCGAGCAGCACCGTCGAAGTGACTTCGCTGGCACGCGCCTTCTTGGTGACGTCGGACGCGAAGAAGTCACTCAACCCAATTGAGAATGTCGAGAGCACCGCGTAGATCACCGACATGAGACGGCAGTATGCATTGTGGCCCGCAGCGTTATGTTTTTTCGGCTCGGCACTTTGGGAGTTGAACGGACTCAGCGTGACTGGCAACGACAAGCCGTAGATCTCCACCTCTGTGGCCTATACGAAGGTCCCGCGCGACCACACGGTTCCTGAATCGGGTCTTTGATGCCCCACACGACGATTGATCGTCAGCGCGTGTAGGACAGATTTCGTCCGGGCCGATCGAGACCATGAGGATCACGCACCACTACGTCGCCTGCGAGCCATCAGGTTGTCCAGCCGGTGATCGAACGCGGCCACGCCGTAGAGGGCGGCTCCTGCCATCGTGAGGCCTCCAACCACGTCGAGTGGCCAGTGCTCCAGATGGCTCACCCTTGTCCAGGAGGTCACCACGGTGAGTGTCACGCCTACTACAGCGACCCACGTGGCCGTCGCTGCCGATCCGTGCCGACGAGCCAGAATCGCCAACGTGCCGGAGATGAGCGCCACGAAGACCACGTGCCCACTGGGGTAGCCGCCATTGCCGTAGGCGTAACTGCTCCAGGATCCTGACGCGGTCGGGCGGGGTCGCTGTACGAGGTCACCCACGCGAGTAAGGCCGGTAAGGGCGCCTGCCAGTCCGAGCACCGCAATGGCCCGCAGCCCCCAGCGCCACCAGACGAACAGGCAGGTGGCGGCGAACATGGTCGGTGCTGCCAGATCGTTGAATAACGGCTCGAGTACGTCGCCGATTCGATCTACCGGTCCGGGCGAGTTGCGGTGGATCCAGAGGGTCACCCCGGTTTCACCGGCGAACGGTCCGTTGCCACGTGCTGCGAACGTCGAGGCGACCGACGCGGAGACAAGCGCTACCGGTGCCCATCGCCTCGAACCCATGTCGCCCTCCCGCCATTACCGGAACTATTGGAGCCGGTCGAACGGTTGGAGAATAGGCCGGTGGGCCCGACCGTGGAACGGATGTCGGGTCGCATGCAGGTCTCTCGCCGGGTGCTGTTTCAGGACTCCGAGCTGGAGCTCGCGTTCTTCTGGCTACGCGGACACGGAGTTAGTTGACGGGGTCGTCACATGGGTCCACGTCGTAGAGCGGATTTGCCCGCCAGAGTCCCTTCTCCCAACCGGGAAAGATGTTCAGGCCTGCATCGGCGAGGACGGCTTCAGTGGTGTTCCGTGCCGCCAGAGCAGCGCCCTCCCGGCAGAGGTGCACACCGTCAATCTTTCGAATCGGCCATGGCTCGCCGGACCGGTCAATCTCGTCTATGTACTGGCCCTCGTTGTCGGTGAAGCTGGGCGTGAGGTCGATAATCGACAACCGATCATCGCCTGCGGCCACTTCTAGGAGCAGGCGCGTGAGGCGGGCGGGTCCGTCTGATTCGGGTGAAGGAAGCATTGTCAGCCAGTAAACATGTGCGCCGTCGGCCGATAGCACGTCGACCGCCATCCGGACGAGGAAGGCGAACGAATCCTCCCAGTCGGGATCCTCTGGTTTCGGAATGCGGTCATCGCTGCCCCAGACGTCGCTGACGTCCCAGATCCCGGTCTGGACGATGACCGCCTCGGGCCGGACCTCATCGAGGAACGGGAGCCAAATCTCCCACCACTGGTAGACGGGCCACCGACTGAGGCCGAACCCGACCTGGGTCCGGTTGGCCGAAACGACCCGGCCTGTGCGTTGGAGTGCGGCGGTGAGGGCGGGTTCGATCTCGTAGGTGACGCTGTCGCCCACCACCATGACCCGGAGGGGGTCCTCGGAAGTCGGTGAACGCAGAAGCAGAGTCTCCTTCGGGGGGACGGAGATGCCGCTCCCGGAGATTGTCGTGGTCGCCGGAGTCGTGGTC
>DPMC01000031.1:11877-12528 GCA_003541675.1 Acidimicrobiaceae bacterium
GGAGTCGTGGTCGCCGGAGTGGTGGTTGACGGAGTGGTGGTAGCCGTAGGACGGGCTGCCACCTGGCGGACCCGATCAGACAAGGCATCGACTCGGGTCTGAAGCTCGACGACATCTGCTTTCATTCCGTCGAGGTCGACGGGGGTGGCACAGCTCACGCCGCTGATCACGCCCGCAAAAACCAGGGTGGCCACAAGGGCTGGTCGACGACGGATCACGTCCGTGTCTCGGGGGTTGAAGGTTGGCGCAAGCCCTGCTCCGTGATCGTGTCCGATGTGAACCCAGGCGGACGTTATTGCCTGAGCCACCTACCATCCGGCGGGTGAAACACGAACCCGTTCATCCAGCACCTTCCGATGCCGACCAACGGGCGGCCGTCCCGGTCGTCGTTTGTTACCCGCCGGAGACCATCCCGCCGTTGGATTCCGACCTGATCGCCGCAGCACGGACTGGGATGGTCAAGGTCGACGAGGTTGTCGTTTCGCCCCGGGAGGCCGCCACCTTCGAGGTGTCCGCCGGGGGCCTGTTCCGGATAGTCAGCGTCGATGGCCCCCAGGTGGGCGACCTGAACCTGTTCCATGCCCACGATTTGAGCGAACGCTTCTGGTCTGGCAAGACCCGGGCCCTGCACGGAACCCACCTGTCGACCGG
>DPMC01000117.1:0-925 GCA_003541675.1 Acidimicrobiaceae bacterium
CGCCGAGTTCCCCACCGGGGACCTACCGCAGATCAACACGGCACTGGAGTTCGACGTCGAGATAGATGGTACGGAACTCACGATCGTGGCCGAGGTGGCACAACAGATCGGCGACAGCCGGGTACGGGCCATTGCCATGAAGCCGACCGACGGACTGACCCGCGGCACTGTGGTACGCAACACCGGCGCCGGCATCAGCGTGCCCGTCGGCGACAGCACGCTGGGCCACGTGTTCAGCGTGACCGGTCAGGGCCTCGACGACCCGACGGCCGGGCAGGGTGCAGATCGCTGGGAGATCCACCGTCCGGCTCCGTCGTTCGACTCGCTGGAGCCCAAGGCCCAGATGTTCGAAACCGGGGTGAAGGTCATCGACCTCCTCACCCCGTACCTGCAGGGCGGCAAGATCGGCCTGTTCGGTGGTGCTGGCGTGGGCAAGACAGTGCTCATCACCGAGATGATCAACCGCGTGGCCACGAACCATGGTGGCGTGTCGGTGTTCGCCGGTGTGGGCGAGCGGACCCGTGAGGGCACCGACCTCCGCCTAGAGATGGCGGAATCAGGTGTCCTCGAGAAGGCAGCCCTGGTGTTCGGCCAGATGGACGAGCCGCCAGGTGTCCGTCTCCGGGTGGCCCTGTCGGCACTGACCATGGCCGAGTACTTCCGTGATGAGCAGGGCCAGGACGTGCTGCTGTTCGTCGACAACATCTTCCGGTTCGTCCAGGCCGGTTCGGAGGTGTCGACCCTGCTGGGCCGCATGCCATCGGCGGTGGGCTACCAGCCGACCCTGGCTGATGAGATGGGCGACCTGCAGGAGCGGATCACCACTACCCGTGGTCGGTCGATCACCTCGATGCAGGCCGTGTACGTGCCAGCCGATGACTACACCGACCCGGCGCCGTTTACGTCGTTCACCCACTTCGACGGC